>JAGRMK010000554.1:3619-3915 GCA_020441345.1 Paracoccaceae bacterium | reverse complement strand
GTTTACCGCGACCGCGCAAAGCGGTGCCGGTCTGGGTGGCGATGTGCCCCGTGACACGCGGTTCGGAATGATGCTGGCTTATCTGGCGATGAACATGACCGAAGAAGCCGCGCGCCTTGCTGCCGCGACCAACCTGACCCAGACCCAACGAGTCGAGGTAGAGACCGTCATCCTCGACCAGCGCGGGGTTCGCGCCTATCATTCGGGCGATTTCGGGCAGTCCATCGCCTATCTGACCGCGCTGGAACAGATGTCGGGGTCGTTGCGCCGGGATCTGGCGATGCTGCGCGCCTATG
>JAGRMK010000554.1:0-3573 GCA_020441345.1 Paracoccaceae bacterium | reverse complement strand
TGCACAACGAACTGGCGACCGACGAGACCCGAGCCGCAATTCAATCCCTGCGTGGCATCATGAGCGGCGGCTGAAGCGGATGATCCCGTGCGATTGATCCTTCATCTGGGTGCACATGGCACCGATGACGGGTTGATCGCGGGATGGATCGCGCGCAATCGCGGCGCGCTTGGGTCGATGGGCATCGCCGCACCTGAGCCGCAGGACTTTGTGACCCGCGTCGCGAAGGCTCTGGACGTTGCGGCAAAGCACGAACCGCTCGCCCGGGAAGAGGCCCTGTTGCGCGGTCTCGGGGCCTCGGCGCGCCGCCGCTGGATGGTGGTCAGCGCCCCCGATCTGCTGGGCCCCGCAACCGATGTCGTTTCGGCCGAAGGGTTCTATGCCAAGGCCGTTGTGCGCAGGCTTTCGGACCTGCACAGCCTGTTTCCGCGGTGTCGGATCACAGTTCTTCTGGCGGTGCGGGGGGCGAGTGCGCTCTTGCCGCGTCTTGCGCCCCAGGCACCTGATTTTCTGACCGAACGGCTGCCGCTGCTGGCTCTGGATACCCTGCCCTGGGCGCGGTTGGTGGCGAGCCTTCGCCACCATCTGCCCCACGCCCGGACGGTGATCTGGCGGCAGGAGGATCTGGCCCAAGTCTGGCCTGCGGTCCTGACGCAGATCGTTGGCCCCGAACGGATCGTGCCGCCTGCCGGGCTGGTCGATTTCGCGGCCCTTGCGCTTGGGGCCGAGGCGCGTGTGCGGCTGCTACGGTATCTGACCAGGAATCCGCCCCGCACGCTGCACCAATTGAAACGGATGGCTGAGGCCTTTGGCTCTCGCTACGGGACGTGCGCACCGCAAGCTTTGCCTGAAACGCTTCCGGCCTGGGTCGGCGTTGAACTGATGCGGCTCGATGCCGGGTATGGCACCGAATGGGACGATATTTGCGCGCGTGACGGGGTTCTGGCGCTGCGCGTCTGACGGCCCGCGCCAATGGCCCTTTTCTCTGATGGTCTGTTTCTCTGATGGCCCGTTTTTCTGATGGCCCGTTTTTCTGATGGCCTGTATCGCTGTTTGCCCGTGTCTCTGACCGTTCGTAACGGGGGCATCCGGTGTTCCCTGGCCCCGGTGCTTGCGGTCGCAAGCCGTGCCGGTCTCGCGCGGCTGCTTCCCGTCGATGCACCGAGATTTCCGGGCCTGGCGCCCCCTGACTTGCGCATCTGGTTTTCACCCGTCATCAAGGTAGCGCGGTCAGATTGGCACCGCCTGCGGTTCGCGCTGATCCACCAGTTCGACCAGCGCACGCCGATCCCCCCGAGCGCCGGCGTTTTCGGCGGCGCACGCCAGATCGTCGTCGTGAAGCGCGCGCCCAACCGAAGCCAGGAATTGTCCGGCGTAGCGCAGACGCGCCGGGTCTTCCGGCCCCAGCAGCAGATCGCGGACCAGGCGCAGATCGTCCCGCAGTGCCATCGGATCCGCGCCCCGGTTGCGATCTGACCGCAGCCGGCCGATGTTCAGGCCCAATGCCTGATCCATCGCGACAAGGTCGGCACCGGGATCGGGGTCAGCCCCGGTCAGCGCCTGAAGATGGCGTGCCATGCTGACGGGCTTGAGCAAGAACGCCTCGGCCCCCGCGTCGAGCGCGACCTGTTCCATGCGCGGGTCGCCGCTTATTGCAACGATGCGACCGGTCTGATCCCCGCAGCGCGCCAGGGCCGCGATCAGGTCCAGACCGGAACCGTCCGGCAAGCCAAGATCAATCAAGGTGATGTCCGGGCGATAGACCTTCAGATGCAGCGCCGCCATCGACAGCGTTTCGGCGCGCCGCAGCCGGATGCCGGCGCGGCGACAAATCAGGCGCACAGCCTCGGCGGCGAGGCGACTGTCCTCGACCAGCAACATCGTGCGGGGCGGGATGGCGAACCCGGCGCCAAGGCCGGAAAACGGGAGCGGGGCGGCTGAGCAGGCGGGAACCGGGTGCGGCATGGCGATACCTCCATTTTTCACCACTGTGCCGCGAATTGCCTAATGCCGGGTTAAGACCTGCCGCGGGCACAGGCCGCCGCAGCCTGCGTCCCCGTGCCGCTTGCAATTTGGTGCCTGCACGATATGTCAGGCAGCAATCGGAGAAGAGGATTTGCCATGATCGGACGCCTGAACCATGTAGCCATCGCCGTGCCGGACCTGGAGGCCGCGTCGGCCCAGTATCGTTCGGTTCTGGGGGCCGATGTCGGCGCGCCTCAGGACGAGCCCGATCATGGCGTGACGGTGGTCTTTATCACCCTGCCGAATACCAAGATCGAACTGCTGTATCCGCTGGGCGACGCAAGTCCGATCCAGGGCTTCCTGGACAAGAACCCGGCCGGCGGCATTCATCACATTTGCTACGAGGTCGAGGATATCCTCGCCGCCCGCGACCGGCTCAAGGCCGAAGGCGCGCGGGTTCTGGGCACCGGCGAACCGAAGATCGGGGCGCATGGCAAACCCGTGTTGTTCCTTCACCCCAAGGATTTCAACGGCTGCCTTGTCGAACTGGAGCAGGTCTGATGCCTGGTTTTTCGGCGTTCGTCGTCTTTGCCTTCGTCTGGTTCATAACGCTGCTGGTGGTGTTGCCGCTGGGCGCGCGAACCCAGGGCGAGGCGGGCGATGTAACCCCCGGCACGCCATCCTCGGCGCCCGCCAACCTGAACATGCGGCGCAAGCTGATCATCACGACGATCGCGGCCGTGATCATCTGGGGCATCATCGCCAGCATCATCATCTCGGGCGTTGTGACACTCGATGATATCGACGTGATCAACCACTGGGTGAACGGTTAACCACGCAGCCGGTGAAACAGGTGGGTAAAGGTCGCCGCGCCGATCACCGGCATGAACAGGTTGACCAAAGGCACGCTGAGCGGAATGGCCATCAGAACCCCGGTCAGCCACAACCGGATGCGGTTGTCGCGGCGCATCGCATGCGCGTCTTCGGGTGTCATACGGCGCAGGGCGACCATCGTGAAGTATTCACGTGACAAGAGGTAGCCGTTGATCGCCCAGAGCGCGACCATGCCGAGCCCGCCCGAGAACACGAACAGCACCAACCCGACCATGTTCAGCGCCACCAGTACAGCGAAGTAGCGCAGCGAGTCGACAAACGCCGTCCAGAACGGCGCGCGCGGGGCTTGTGGCAGGTGAGGGTAGTGGCGGGCCTCGACGGCATCGGCCACATCGTCCAGGAACAACCCGGTAAAAGCTGAGGCCACCGGCACCATCAAGAACACCGACAGAACCAGCATGAAGGCGACAGAAGCAAAGGACAGCAGCGTCGCCAGCCCGTTCACCTCGCCGACCCAGGGCAGCGTCAGGGCGTCGGGGGTCAGCATCTGCACCACCAGCAGCACCAGCGCATACATCGCAAACAAGAGCGCCAGCGCCAGCGCTAGCCCGAACCAGATCGCGCGGCGGAATTTCGGATCTCCTGCCTGGCCGAACGCCGCCAGGATCGATCCCAGGATCATGTTGTGACCCAGGCCGTCAGGGCGCCGACATCGGGGCGCGGTCGGTCGCTGACCGGGGTGTCGCAACTGCCCAGGTGGATAAAACCCGCGAT
>JAGRMK010000065.1 GCA_020441345.1 Paracoccaceae bacterium | reverse complement strand
ACCTGGGAAACCCAGGACAAGGCGCGCGACATCGCGGCGGCGCGGGCGGGCTGGGAAAAGGCCAAGGATCTGATCCGCGACGACAGCATCCGGATGGTGCTGCTGGACGAAATCAACATCGCGCTGCGCTATGAATACCTTGACCTGGCCGAGGTCGTGGCCTTCCTGCGTGATGAAAAGCCGCCGATGACCCATGTCGTGCTGACCGGCCGCAACGCCAAGCCCGAGCTGATAGAGATCGCCGACCTCGTGACCGAGATGGAAGTCGTCAAACACCCGTTCCGCGCCGGGATCAAGGCGCAGGCGGGAGTGGAGTTTTAGGGGGCGGAGCGCAGAGCGATCCTGCGCTGCTTGTTGCACAAAGGGCGCCAATACGGCCGAAGCTGCTGTTCCTTCACTTGAATTGAACGTCGGTTCCCGGTCTGAAGCCGACATCCTTGGCCATGGTCGCGAAAGCCAATTCCGAGCCTTGCCGGATCATTCAGTTGCTGATGAAAACCGAGAAGCCCCGCAGGGCGGAGCGTCGGTGAGTTTTGGCCCCGCGAGCTTTTACTGAAAGAACGCTTGTTCGAGCGCAGATCCACCGCAAGGCCCGTTTTGGACTTCACTCCCCCGGAGGCGCCATTGCAGCCCAGTCGGCCTCAGTTCTTTTCGAAAGCACCGCCACAAGTCGGCTCATGGTCTCTGCATCTGGTGAACAGTCGGAATCGAGCCAATGCAGAAGAATGGCGCTCATTGCACCGGCATAGAATGTTGAAGCATAGCCCAGATAGTCGGGCGGAACATCTGCGAGCGGATCACTTGGCGCGTTGGCCCACAGCGCAATGATCTGTTCACGGAAGGCTGCAAGCGCGTTCGAGCCGGCCTCTCCACTCAATATGGCACGCGCGATATGCGGTTGTGCGCCGACACGCTCGAAAGCGAAACGGCTGATCTGGAGAAGCCGGTCCTCTTTCTTTGCCTGGGCTGTGCTGTGTTGGACCGACCTGATCTGATCCGCCAACTCCGTTTGCAAGCGCAGGTTCAGCATTGCGCCAATGCTGTCGAAGTGCCGGTAGAACGTCTGCCGACCAACATTGGCGCGCCGGGCAAGATCGCTGACACTGATTTCACGAAATGGCTTTTCAGAGAGCAGGTCATCAAGTGCCGAAAACAGATCCTGCTGGGTTCGGGCTATGCGTGGATCGGTCACGAGTTCCTCACGTTCATTCTTTTTGGCTTTCTACATTATGGAGCACTTGCTCCACAATCGGGCGGCCCATATATGGAACATGTGTTCCACAAGCTGTCTCGTTCAAAGCCCACAAGGAAAGACAATGCGGATCTTTCGAAGAACTCTCTTGAAATCGACGGCCGCCGGCGCGGGCCACATGCCTGCGGTTGGCTTGCACGCTAACGCCTCCTCCCAGGTTGAGGAGAAACGGTAATGAGCAAAACTGGATACTCCCGCCTCGCACAGACTCCTGAGGATTATGAGCGCCTCGGGCTCGACGTAACAAACGTCGCTGTCTGGGAGGATGGGCAGCGTGCCCTGACGCAGCCAGGCAACTTCGAGTGGTGGTATTTCGACTGTCACCTTGAGGACGGAACCTCTATCGTTGTCGTGTTCTATACCAAGCCCCTCACTTCCCTCAACGCGCCTCTGGCTCCTTGCGTAACCATCAACATCACGCGTCCCGATGGCCAGATCTTCATCAGGAAGCTCACAACCGAACCAGAGGATTTCTCGGCATCCAAAGATGGTTGCGACGTGCGCATCGGCGACAGCCGGTTCTCGGGGGGGTTGAACAGCTACCGTATCATCGCAACGATCGAAGACGTTTCTGTCGATATCGAACTGACGGGCGAAGTCGCCGCCTGGCGGCCGCGCACGGGCCATATGTATTTCGGTCGCGAAGGCCAATCCGAAAAGCTCTTCGCCTGGCTGCCTTCCGTGCCGCAGGGCGAGGTCAAGGTAAGCTACACCATCGGCGAGGAGCGCTTTGAAGCGACCGGCACAGGCTATCACGACCACAACTGGGGCGACGCCCCGATGCAAAAACTGATACACAACTGGTATTGGGCGCGTGCCAAGATCGGCCCATACACGGTGATCGCCTCCTACATCATCGCGGAAGAAGATTATGGCTATCAGCCGCTGACCGTATTCTTGCTTGCGAAGGATGCAAAACACGTGGTCGACGACCAAACAAAAGTCGTGTTTGCGACGACAAACAACGTAGCAGACGGCAAAACTGGCAAACCCGTCGCGGGCGTTTCGACATACACCTACACTGACGGCGACACCGAGTTTGCGATCTCGTTCAAGCGTCAGGAAACCATTGTTCAGCATGTCTTCGCCGATGGCCTGCCCCTAGCCAAACGCGTAATCGCGAAAGTCATGGGCATGGATTCCGCTTATATGCGGTTCCAAGGCACAGCGTCATTGGAGAAACGCGTAAATGGCGAGTTGGTGGAACGGTTCGAAGACCCGGCGATCTGGGAGCAGATGTACTTCGGCGCGACCCGCACGCCAGACAGGTAGGAGACATGTTCTGCCGCACGGCTGCCCACAGATGCCCCTTGTGCCAAGCCGTTCTTTACGTGTCCCGAGGTTGCCTCGGGGCACGGTGCCATCCCCTACGGATCTCGCCGGGCGACGCTGGCCGTGGCAACACTGAAACTGCGTTCATCAAGGCGATGGTTCGGTTGGGGTCGTTCACCACCGCTTCTTGTTTCTTCTTGACCGATATGGCGCCCTTCAAACACCTGCTCCGCACCGGGATCTACACGCAGGCGGGGGAAG
Source organism: Paracoccaceae bacterium (assembly GCA_020441345.1). Classification (GTDB taxonomy): domain Bacteria; phylum Pseudomonadota; class Alphaproteobacteria; order Rhodobacterales; family Rhodobacteraceae; genus Pararhodobacter. The sequence continues at coordinate 3,965 of JAGRMK010000065.1, read as the reverse complement.
AGTTTCAAGCGGGCGTAAGAACCCGGTGTTTGCCAAGGATGCAACGCGGAACGGAAGCCCCTGCCAGAGGCGACCCCAGCCACGCTCTCAACGGCCGCATCGTGGCGTTTTCGGCAGGGGCGCTGCCCGGTTTCCGACCCGGCACCCTGCCATCCGCCGATAGTCCATGACAGGTGGGAGAAATCAGGCGTCGAGCAGGATCGAGACGCGGCGATTCTGCTTGCCCTTTTTCTCGATCTTGCCGAGGCGCACGATGCCGATTTCCGTGGTCCTGCGCACATGCGTTCCGCCGCAGGGTTGCAAATCGACCTGATCCGCCCCGGCGCCGATCCGCACCAGCCGCACGCGGCCCTGGCCCGTCGGTGGGCGCACCGACATGGTTTTTACCAGACCGGGGTTGGCCTCGAGTTCGGCGTCGGTGATCCAATCGTCGCTGACTGGCAGGTCGCGCGCGATCAGGGCGTTGAGCGCATCCTCGATCCCCTGCTTGTCCTCGGGGGCTTCGGGCATGTCGAAATCGAGTCGCCCCTTGCCCGCGCTGATCGCGCCGCCGGTCACTGGCAGCGGCAGCACCACCGACAGCAGGTGCAGCGCGGTGTGCACCCGCATGTGCAGGTAGCGCCGGTCCCAGTCCAGCGTCATTGTCACCGGGGCGCCGATCGGGGGCAGGGCGGCGCCCTGGGGCGGGATCAGGGCGATGTCTTCGCCATCCTTGCGGGTGTCGAGGATCTCCAGATCCCCGCCGTCCCAGTGCAGGATGCCGCCATCGCCCGGCTGGCCGCCGCCACTGGGGTAGAACACCGAGGCCGCGGTGACGATGCCGCCTGTTTCGGTGTGGCGGATGACCTCTGTCTGGCAGGTGCGGACATAGGCGTCAGAGCGGAACAGGGGGTCTGTCATCGGGTGGACTCGCGGAAATCGTCGTCGGTCTGATCGGGGCTTTCCGACGCGGTGTCGGTGTCGCGATCGGGCTTGGGTTGTGGCAGCGCGGGCTTTTCGGGCGCGGGCGCGGGCTGTTGTGGCTGTTGCGTCAAGGCCTCGGGGTTGCGAAGCCAGATATCGCGCTGGGCAAACGGAATTTCGATGCCTTCCTCGGTGAACCGTGCGGCGATCTTGTGATTCATCTCCGAGGCGACTGACATGCTGTAGTTCACATCCCGCAGAATTGCGCGGATCTCGAAATTGAGCGAATCGGCGCCAAAGCCCCGAAACAGAACCGTGGGCTTGGGGTCGATCACCACCAGGGGTTCGCTTTCCGCGATATCTTGCAGGATCTGCGCGATCCGGCGCGTGTCGCTGCCATAGGCAACGCCGACGGGCACGATCACGCGCCCGGTTTTCGACGATTTCGTATAGTTGGTCACCGAGCCGGTGATCAGGTCGGCATTGGGCACGATGACCTTGGATCGGTCGAAGGTCTGGATCACTGTCGAGCGAACCGAGATGCGTTCGATGGTGCCCGAGGTCGTGCCAACCTCAACCCAGTCGCCTTCTGAGACCGGGCGTTCGATCAGCAGAATGATCCCCGAAACGAAGTTCGATACGATGTTCTGCAAGCCAAAACCCAGGCCGACCGAAAGAGCACCGGCGACGATCGCCAGACCCGACAGATCGATCCCCGCCCAGGAAAACGCGGCCAGCGCGGCAGCCGTGATCCCGATATAGCCGACGCCGGAAATCACCGCTTTTTGCGCGCCCTTTTCCATCGAGGTCTTGGGCAGAACAGAGGACCCCAGCGCCCCCTGAAGCGCGCGCGTGATGACATAGCCGATGCCGAAGGCGACGAAGAAGGTCAGGATGTTGGTCGGAGAAATCCGCGTTTCACCCAGGCTGACGCCTTCGCTGAACCGGGACCAGATTTCCCACAGATCGGTTTCCCGCGCGCCCCAGATCAAGGCCAGCGGCGCCAGGGCCATCAACGACAAGGCGAGTCCGGCAAGTGCCGGCACAAGGCCATCGGCGGCGCGGTCCTCGTCCCCGACAATTGTCGCGTAGATCGAAGTGATCAGGCGATGCAGGACCATGACAACGGCAAACAGCGCCAGCGACGCGATGGCCGGAAAGACGATATGCTGCGCCGCCGCCATATAGCCCGCCGCGCCAAGCAGCGGAGCGATCAGCGACAGGACCATGATCACCTTGCTGCCGCCGCGCACGCTGCGGTCGAAGAACGACGCCGTATCGGTCGTTACGCCATCACGGGTTGTCGAGCGCGTCTGATGGCGCCCGACGATCCGCGCCAGGCGAAACAGCGCCAGCGCGGCCAGAACGATCAGCGGAAAAATCAGCACGGATTGCGCGGTCGGGGGCTGGGTCTCGGGCGCGATGAACGGGTCGTAAAGGATATCCAGCCCGAACAGCAGGCCCAGGATGAACGATTGAGCGCGCGCCCGGCGGCGATCGTCGCCCGACAGGTTCAACGACACGCGCGTTGATTCGTAGATCGGAAACAGTTGCAGCGACAGCCAGCGTGCGATGAACATCGCCATGCCGGCCGGAACCAGCGCCTGGGCGATGGCCTCAATGGTCGGGCCGGTCATCCGCGTCAGGACGATTGCCGTCGACAGCAACAGCAGCCCCACGAAGGGGACCAATAGCTGCGACAGCGAAACGAAGAACGCGGCGACGCTGCGTCCGCGCAGGATCTTCGTGCTTTGCAACAGACGCAGCGTCAACTGCTCCATCCACCGACGCCCGCGCAAGAGCAATAGCGCCGCAAGCGCAAGCGCCCCCAGCGTGATCGGCAGATCGGTGATCATCTCTTCGTAATAAGCGGGGTCGAGCCAGGCGTTATAGGCCTCGCCGTGCAGGGTCAGCGCCGAGGACACCAGGGCATCCAGCCCGTCGAGCCAGTTCGCCGGGTTCAGCGGCGTTGGCCCCAGTTGCATCAGCGCGTCGGCTTGGCGGCTGCGCAATTCGCGGTCGATGGCGCGGATGATGGAATCGGCGCGGGTAAAGGCCTCGTCGGCGGCCAGCAAAGGCGCCTCGCGCTCGGCCAGCAGGCGGTTCAGTTCGGTGCGCCGCTCGGTGATCTCGACAGCCTCGGCAACGCCTTCTTCGGGGACGGGCCCGAGCGCCGCGATCTGTTCGCGCAGCCCCGCGATACGGTCGCGCTGTGCCGCCTGGGCGCTGAGGAACTCGGACCGCATCGACACCACTTCGGCGCGGATTGCGTTCAGAACCTCTTCAGTGGTGCCCTGATTGTCCAACGTATCCTCGGCCAGCGCGGCGAGGGCATTCCAGACGGTATAGTTGGGTCCGGTTGATTCAGCGGTCTGTGCCTGCGCGACAGGCGCCAGAGCGAGCATCGCCAAAAGCGCGAGAGCTGCGGCAGCGGCGGAAAACCGGTGCAGTTGATGGGCGACAAAAGCCAGCATGGTCAGGGGGTTATTCCTTTGGATCGGGCAGGTCGCGGGCCGGACGGTTCAGCCAGGCGGGAACTGGCAGGGCCTTTTGCGCCAGGAAGGCGGGGTTGAACAGCTTTGACTGATAGCGCGTTCCGTAATCGCAAAGCACCGTTACGATTGTGTGTCCCGGCCCCATGTCGCGGGCCATGCGCATCGCCCCCGCCACGTTGACCCCGGACGAACCGCCAAGGCACAGCCCTTCGTGTTCCAGCAGGTCAAAGACCACAGGCAGGGCCTCGGCATCGGCGATGCGATAGGCCTTGTCCGGCGTGAACCCCTCCAGGTTGGCGGTGATGCGGCCCTGGCCGATGCCCTCGGTGATCGAATCGCCGGGGTTGTCTTCGCCGGTATAGAGTTTCAGCAATCCCGCCCCCTCAGGGTCGGCCAGGCCGATCTTCACCCCCTTGGATTGCAGCGCCATGCCGACACCGGCCAGCGTGCCACCCGATCCGACCGCGCAGATGAATCCGTCCACCTTGCCGCCGGTCTGCGACCAGATCTCGGGGCCAGTGGTTTCGATATGCGCCTGCCGATTCGCCACGTTGTCGAACTGGTTGG
>JAGRMK010000553.1 GCA_020441345.1 Paracoccaceae bacterium | reverse complement strand
GTGTCCAATGAATTCCTGGCGATGCTGCCGGCGCCCCGCCTTGCCGCGCTGCGCGATCGTCTGGCACCCTATGGTCAGGTGAGAGCGGTCTATGCCTATCGCGATCTTCAGGGCTGGATTGCGTCGAACACACAGGAGATGGCGAAAGCGGGTCTTGCCACGCAGCGCACACCGTTCGACCCCGCGTTGAAACGTATCTCGACCTTTCCGGCAAAGATCGCCGAGGTTTTCGGGCGCGGCAGCACCCATTTCCTGCGCTTCGAGGACGCGGCAGAAGTCGGGATTTGCTCGTTGTTTCTGAAGAGATTCGGCTTGCCGGATTTTCCAATGATGGGGGTGGTGGAAAGCCGCGAGAACGTGGCGATTTCAGCCGCCGCCGTCGAGGCCCTGTTTGCCTACAACCGGCAGCATCCGCCGGGCAGCCCCGGCCGCGACCCGGCCGAGGTCGAACGGCGCAAGGCCTTGCCGGGTCCGCGCTATGTCATCGACGGGTTTTCCGAGGCGGAAATCGCGCGCTACGTGCTGGCGCATCAGGTCGCGGCCGGTCTTGGGTTGCGGATCGCGGCACCCGAGGCGCTGGCACGGCGTAAGCCATGATCTGGCGGGACATACCGGATAAGGGCTGCGGTCTGCGACTTTGGTGTTCCGTCACCGAGTCATGGAAGCCCTTGAAGTCCTGAGGGTTGCATGGCAGAAATGCGCTTTGTTTCCGTCAGGGTTGCGTGCCGCGTGATCCTTCGGATTGATCCCTGAACCAGACCGAGCGAATATCATGCGCAGCCTTGCCTTCCTTTCCGTTCTCGCCACGCTGGCCGGCGCGCCCGCCTTGGCCCAGACGCCCAGCTTGTCCTTTGGCGTCGTCCAGACCGAAACGCCCTCGACCGCGTTGTTCATGAACTGGTTTTCCGCGCCGCGCCCGGCGGGCTGGAGCTATGCGGCGGGTCTCTATGCCTCGACCGAGGGGGCGGCCTGGATCGGCGCCGGCCTGTCCTATACCCTGCGTCCCGGCAACGGAAATTTCTTCGTGCGCGGCACGGTGATGCCGGGCCTGTATCATCAGGGGTCGGATGTCGATCTGGGCGGGGTGTTCGAGATTTCGACCTCGGTCGAGATCGGAACTCGTCTGCGCAACGACGCCGAGATCGCGCTGATGCTGCTGCATCGCTCCAACGCGGGTGTCTACGACAACAACCCGGGCCTCAACGCGGTCGGCCTGTCCTATACCATTCCGCTGCACTGAGGCGGGCAGACGGGCGACCCCGGCGGTCGCCCGGTGCTTTGCTCTGTGCATTTTGCACGTCGTTGAAACGCTTCCGTTTTCGGGGGCGTTTTTCTTCTTGCGACGCAGGGTTTCACGGCGCCCGGACCTCAGGCGCTGCGCAGACCCGTGTCCAACGCGGCTTCCAGCCCGGCTACGTCCGTGACCACGACCATCAGATCCCGCAGGCTTTCGGCGGCGAACCCCTGGGCGATGATCGCGTCAATCAACGCAACCAGGGGCTGCCAGAACCCGTCCTGATCCAGCACGATCACCGGCTTGCGGTGCAGCCCAATCTGCGCCCAGGTCAGAACCTCGAAGAATTCGTCCAGCGTGCCCGCCCCACCCGGCAGCACCACCGCCGCTTGCGAATTCGCGAACATGACCTTTTTGCGCTCATGCATGGTTTCCGTGACGATCAGCGTATCCAGACCGTCGCGCGCCACCTCATCCGCCATCAGATGTGTCGGGATCACCCCCAGTGTCTTGCCGCCCGCTTGCTGCGCGGCGCGCGCGACGGCCCCCATCAGGCCGATATCCCCGGCGCCGTAAACCAGCCGCCAGCCGCGCCGCGCCAGCATCGTGCCGGTCGCCTCGGCGGCCTGCATCATCGCGGGGTTTCGTCCGGGGCGCGATCCGCAGAACACGCAGACCGATGACAAACTGGGTTTCATGCACGGACCTTCTCGCAAGACCTTGGGGAAAGATTTTCTTTTGCCCATAGATACGGGTGTTGTATGAAGGGAACAAGAGCAGGGGCAGGTCCGGTAGCGGGCCCGCAAGAAGGGATTGAAACCAGATGTCGAAAAACCTGGTCTGGGTGCTCGGTGGGGGCAGTGCCGTGATGGGCGTTGCAGTCGCCGGTTTTCTTGCGGTGTCCCTGCGCGAGGATGAGATCGTACAGGCGCCATCTGCGGCACCGCAAGGGCAAACCCCCGATCCGGCAATGGCGCCGGCCGCGGGCGGAGCATCGGTTGAACCCGCACGAACTGCTGCGCCCGCGCCGGGGGGCGCGGTCCCTGCCGCGCAGGTGGCGGCCGATGCCAGCCAGATTGCGCAGGACACGACGCCCGAGCCGACGCCCCCCGATCTTGCGCCGCCTACGTTCGATGTCGTGCGGGTGGCGCGTGACGGCGGCGCGCTGGTTGCCGGAGCCGCGGCGCCGGGTGCGGCGATTGCCCTGCGCGTCGATGGCGCGGTCGTGGCCGAAACCGTGGCTGACGGTGCGGGTCAGTTCGTGTCGTTGTTCTCCCTGGGGTTTTCCGAAGCGCCGCAAGTCTTGACGCTGGAAATGTCCGGGGCCGATGGCTTGGTGGTTTTGTCCGACGATACCGTGATCCTGACGCCGCGCCCGGCCCCGCTGGTTGCCAACGCAGCGCCCGAGGGGCAAGCCGTTCAGCCCCCGCAGACCGCGCCAGAGACGGGCACCCCCGAGAGGCTGGCGTCAGCGGATGGCGTGTTGAGCGCCGACTCGGCGCCGCCCGGTGACGCGCGCCCTGCCGGTGACGCCGACATCCAGGGTGCCGCCGATACCCCCGTGGAGCCGATGGGTCAGGCGGCTGACCTCGCCCGCCTTGCTCCGGCAACCGCGCCCCCAGGGACAGAGATCGCGGCCCCCGCCGCCCGCCGCCCGCCGCCTGCGCAATCCGCACCGGAACCCAACGGGCAAGCGCCCCAAATCGACATCAGCCCCGGCGAAGGCGCATTGGCCCGCGATCTGACGCGTGACGGCGTGCCCTCGGGCACGCAACCCCAAGATCCCGCACCACCCGCCGAACCCCTGCAAGCCGACGCGGCCCCGCTTGCCGCGGCGGATGCGAGCGCTGCGCCCGATACCCCATCCGATGCCGCGCCCGATGCCGCGCAACCCGCTGCGGACCAACCCGCCGAGACCATGCCGACCGCGTTCCTCGTGCGGGGCAGCGGGGCGGTTCAGGTACTGGACCGCGCGCCACAGGTTCTGGACAATGTGGTCATCGACTCGATCAGCTATTCCGCCGCGGGCGACGTGCAGATCGCCGGACGCGCCGCGCGCGCGGCGCCGCCTTCGAGCTTGCGGATCTATCTGAACAACCAGCCGATCGCGGTGGCCGTCGCCGACCAGGGCGACTGGGCCTCGGATCTGCCGAATGTGGATCCCGGGGTCTATACCCTGCGCGTGGACCAATTGAGCGCCGAAGGGCGGGTCGTGTCGCGTTTTGAAACGCCCTTCCAGCGCGAGGATCCCGCCCTTGTCGTGGCGGCTCAGGCGGCGGCCGCGGGCCCGGTCGCGCCGGTTGCAGACCAGGCTTCGACGCCAACGGCGACCGCCTCTGCCCCACAAGCGGTGCCGCAAGACAGCGCAGCCTCGACCGGAAGGCCGGCGGACACGGCTCTGGTCGGTGACGGGCATAGGCCCGCATCGACCGATACGCAGCCCGGGCAACTGGCCAGCTCCGAACCGCAA
>JAGRMK010000064.1:1668-2382 GCA_020441345.1 Paracoccaceae bacterium | reverse complement strand
CCAGCAACGGTTCGGTCACGCGCAGGACATCGCGCGCCGCGCGCCGCGTGAGCAAGCGGATCTGCGCCCCCCGGTGCGGCATCTGCACCACGATCCCCGAGGCTGCGAGACGGCCCAGCGCCTCGCGCACCGTCGAGCGGCCCAGCCCGTAGCGCGCCATCAGGTCAGGTTCGGCAAGGCGCTGTCCTGGCACGAAACGGCCCTCTGCCAGGCCCTGCAGGATGTCGCGCACCAGCCCTTCGGGGCCCGAGGGCGGCGCCGCGTTCATCGCTGCGCCATTTCCCAGGCGATATCGGCCAGCGGCCCCGCGATCTTGCCCATTTCGGCCGCGCGGTCATCATTGGCGGTTCCATCGAGCGCCCGCTTGGCGATCCCCTGGACGATGGCGGCGATGCGAAACAGGCTGAGGATCACGTAGAAATCGAAGTTTTCGGGACGCCTGCGTCCGGTCCGCTGACACCAACGGTCGATATAGGCATCCTCGGTCGGAATCCCCGTGCCCGTCAGATCCACGCCGCCCAGCCCCCGGAACAGCCCCGGCATGATGCGCCAGACCATGACGTTATAGGCGAAGTCGGCATAGGGGCAGCCCAGCGTCGACAGCTCCCAATCGACGACCGCCAGAACCCGCGGTTCGGTCTTGTGCAGGATCAGGTTGTCGAGCCGGAAGTCGCCATGCGCCAGGCGCACTTCTTCCGGCGTGGTCGGCATGTT
>JAGRMK010000064.1:0-1542 GCA_020441345.1 Paracoccaceae bacterium | reverse complement strand
CCCAGCCCCACGGCATTCGGATCGACCAGAGAAATCGCCGCGATGGCACCGTTCATCGCGTCAAAGATTGCGGCGCGCTGATCGGCGGCCAGGCCGGGCAGTTGCGGGTCGAACAGGGTGCGCCCGTCGAGGAACTCCATCACGAAAAAGATCGACCCCATGACGCTTTCGTCCTCGCAGAGGGCATAGACATGCGGGACCGGCACATCGGTCTGGGCCAAGGCTTGCATCACCCTGTATTCGCGATCGACCTGATGCGCCGAGGGCAGCACCTTGCCGACCGGTTTCTGCCGCAACACATAGGCGCCGCTGGCGGCGTCGACCCGCCAGGTCGGGTTGGATTGCCCGCCCGACAGCCGCGTCAGGGTCAGGGGCCCGCGAAACCCGTCGACATGCGCCTCCATCCAGGCAGTCAGTTCGGCCTCGGCCATGATGCTCTCTCCCTTGTCTTTCGGCCAGAATGCCCGCAGCGGCCCACACCGGTCAAGCCTTGATCGTCAGACGATCTTGTCAGATGCCAATTGTGGCGCTAGGCTGATCCGGACAATGAGGAGGCACCCATGATCCCCGACAAATCCGCCCGCGTGATCGACCTTGAAGCCCGGCTCAAGGACTTCATGGCAGACCACATCTATCCGAACGAGGCGCAGCTGTTCCGCGAGGCCGAGGAACTGGGGCCATTCTCGGTCTATCCAATCATGGAAGAGCTGAAGCCAAAGGCGCGCGCCGCCGGCCTGTGGAACCTGTTCCTGCCCGAATCGGACAAGGGCGCGGGGCTGACCAATCTCGAATACGGGCACCTGTGCGAAATCATGGGCCGTTCCCTGTTGGCGCCCGAGGTGTTCAACTGCAACGCCCCAGACACCGGCAACATGGAAGTGATCGAGCGCTACGGTTCCGAGGATGACAAGGAACGCTGGCTGAAACCGCTGCTGGCCGGCGAGATCCGGTCGTGCTTCGCGATGACCGAACCGGCGGTGGCCTCGTCCGATGCGACGAACATCCAGGCCGAGATCAAGCGCGACGGCGACCACTATGTGATCAACGCGCACAAATGGTACACCACGGGCGCCTCGAACCCGGCGACCAAGATCTGCATCTTCATGGGCAAGACCGACCCGAACAACCCAGACCGGCACAAGCAACAGTCGATGATCCTGGTGCCAATGGATACGCCAGGCATCACCGTGACCCGCTCGCTGCCGGTCTTCGGCTATTACGGCGTGCCGGATCGCGCCTCCGAGGTCGTGTTCGAAAACGTCCGCGTGCCCGCCGCCAACATGCTGCTGGGCGAAGGGCGCGGGTTCGAGATCGCCCAGGGGCGGCTTGGGCCTGGCCGCATCCACCACTGCATGCGGCTGATCGGCCTGGCCGAACGCACGCTGGAGGACATGATCGACCGCTCGCTGCAACGCGTCGCCTTCGGCAAGCCGGTCGCGGACCAGGGCGTTACCCGCGAACGCATCGCCGAGGCGCGGATCATGATCGACCAGTGCCGCCTGCTGACCCTTCATGCCGCGCACAAGATGGACACCGTCGGCA
>JAGRMK010000063.1 GCA_020441345.1 Paracoccaceae bacterium | reverse complement strand
GCCTTTGCCTGCAACACCTACAACCAGCGCACCGTGGCGCAGATGGCGCAGGTCACATTCCTTGCCCCGGCCTTTGCCGGAGACACCCTGACCGCCATCGCATCCGAAGTCTGGAAACAGGGGCGCGGCGGCATCTATGATGTGCATGTCTCAAACCAGCAGGGCGACATGATCGCCGAGTTTCGCGGCCATTCCCGCACCGTCAAGGGCACGCACGTGCCCACAGCCCCTTCGGAGTGAACCCATGGACGATCTTTCTCCCCGCCCCGGCGATCTGGACCCGATCGAAACCGCCTCACGCGATGAGATCGCGGCGCTGCAATTCCACCGCATGAAGCGCTCGCTGCGCCATGCCTACGCGAATTCGCCGTTCTACAAAAAGCGCTTCGACGACCATGGTGTCACCCCGGACGACTTGCATACGCTGGCGGATTTGGCGAAATTTCCCTTTACCACCAAGGCCGATCTGCGCGACACCTACCCGTTCGGCATGTTCGCCGTGCCGCAACGCGATCTGGTGCGCGTGCATGGCTCTTCGGGGACGACCGGCAAACCGACCGTGGTCGGCTATACCAAACACGACATCGATGTCTGGGCCGATGTCATGGCGCGCTCGATCCGCGCCTCCGGCGGGCGCACCGGCGACATGTTGCACAACGCCTATGGCTACGGGCTGTTCACCGGCGGGCTGGGCGCGCATTACGGGGCCGAGCGGCTGGGCTGCACCGTGGTGCCGATCTCGGGCGGGATGACCGAACGCCAGGTAACTCTGATCAACGATTTCAAGCCGCGCATCATCATGGTGACGCCCAGCTACATGCTGTCGGTGCTCGATGAATTCCACCGTCAGGGGCTGGACCCGCGGCAAAGCTCGCTCAAGGTGGGCATCTTCGGCGCCGAGCCCTGGACCAATGCCATGCGGCGTGAGATCGAAGAAGCCTTCGACATGCACGCCGTCGATATTTACGGGCTCTCGGAAATCATGGGTCCGGGCGTCGCCAATGAATGCGTCGAAACCAAGGACGGGCTGCATATCTGGGAAGATCATTTCTATCCCGAGATCATCAATCCCGAAACCGGCGAGGTTCTGCCCGACGGCGAAATGGGTGAACTGGTGTTCACCACCTTGACCAAGGAAGGTCTGCCGATGGTGCGCTACCGCACGCGCGACCTGACGCGGCTTCTGCCGGGAACCGCGCGCACCATGCGGCGGATGGAAAAGATTACCGGGCGCTCGGATGACATGATGATCCTGCGCGGCGTCAACGTGTTCCCCACCCAGATCGAGGAACAGATCCTGAAGTGCCCGGGCCTTGCGCCGCATTTCCAGATCGAACTGGTCAATACCGGGCGCATGGACGCGATGATCGTGCATGTCGAAGCGACCGAAAGCGCAGCCAACGACGCCGCCCGCGACGCCTCGGCCAAGGAACTCGCCCATCACATCAAGTCGGTGGTCGGGGTTTCGACCAAGATCACGGTGCACCAACCCGGGGGCGCCCCCCGCTCCGAAGGCAAGGCAAAACGGGTGGTGGACAACCGGACAAAACCCTGATCCCTCATCTGTCTGAAAATATCCTGGGGGTGAATGGCCGCAGGCCAGAGGGGGCAAAGCCCCTTGCCACCCCCCAAGACCAGGAGCCGCCGCATGGCCCGTACCAGAGCCGCCGATTTCGAGGACAAGCAACGCGCCATCCTGACCAGCGCGGCGGCGGTTCTGGCCGAGCAAGGGATGGACAAGGCGTCGATGGCGCAGATCGCGGTGCAGGCCGGGGTCTCGAAGGCGCTGCTCTACCATTACTATCCCGGCAAGGATGCGCTGATCTTCGATATCATCCGCACCCATCTGGCGGAACTCGACGATGCCGTTGCCGAAGCCGATGACGCCACGCTGTCCCCCCGTGACCGGTTGCGCGCCCTGGTCGGGGCGGTGCTGGAAACCTACCGCGACGCCGACAATTACCACAAGGTCCAGATCAACGGCACACCGACGCTTGCGCCCGAGCAACGACACGAGATTCACAGCATCGAACGCAACATCGTGCGCCATTTTTCGGCCGTGGTGCGGCTGGTGCAACCCGATCTCGACGCCAGGCTGGTGATGCCGGTGACCATGTCGCTTTTCGGCATGATGAACTGGGTCTACATGTGGTTCAAGGATGGGGGCCCGGTCACCCGCAGCGACTATGCCGACCTGGCGACGACCCTTGTCCTGGACGGGGTGGGCGGTCTGAACGGCGCAGGGGGCACGACGGACGATCAGCGCGGTTGATATCGACGGGTTGCTTGTCTCAAAGGCGGTGCTGACCCGCGATCCGGCCCAGCGTGACGGCGGCCAGCAACCCGTTACCCGACAGATAGCCCGAATCCGCCGTGCCCGAGACGCCACAGGCCGCGCCGCCTGCCGCGAACAGGGTGTCGAACACCCCGCCGCCCTTGCGGCGCACACGGGCGCTTTCATCCACCGCCAGCCCGCCCTGGGTATGAAACAGCGCGGCGGTCACCCTTGCCCCCAGATAGGGGGGCACCAGTGGGGCTGCCCCGGCGAGGGCGCGCCCGCACGGGTCTACGCCACGGCCATGCTTGGCCGCTTCGAAAGCGTCCAGCGTTTTCGCCAAAGCGTCGGCGGGCAGGCCAAAAGCGTCTGCCAGCTCTGCCGGGGTTTCTGCGCGGCGCACCGCGCCCTGCGCCTCGGCGTCGCGGAAATCGGCGAACTGGCGGGCGATTGCGGCGATGCGTTCATCGAAGACCGCGATCGCCTGGCCTTCGGATTGCCCCTGCACGGCGCGCGCGGCTTCGGAATAGCCCTGCGCCTCGTTCCAGAATCTCTCACCCGACAGGTTCACCTGGCATCCGCCCTCGGTGATCACCGCCCAGGTGATCAGGATGCCGTGCGGATGCGCGACATTGCCATGCCCCTGATAGGCGCCGGGATGGCGGATTTCGGCACCCAGCGCCTCGCCCCAGTCCAGCGCCTCGCCGGTATTTCCCGGATGTCCGAAATAGAGCGCGCCGGCGATCTGCGGCATGTGTTGGGCGACCATAGCCTTGTTGCCGCCAAACCCGTTGCAGGCCAGGATCAGCCGGTCGCAGCCGATCTGGTCGCGGCTTGCGTCGGGGCGGATCAGCCCGACGCCATGGATGCGCCCAGCGTCGGCGAACAACGTATCCACGCGCGCCTCGGTCAGGATATCGACGCCCGCGCGTTCGGCAGCAGAGCGTAGAGCGTCGATCAACGCGCGGCCCGAGCGGCTGGGAAGCCCGTGCATCCGGCGTCGGGAATGGCCGGGGTAGTCGAAATCATGCACCAGGCTGAACGCAAGCCCGTGGCGGTCGGCCAGCCATTCGATCACGGGCGCCGCGGCACGGGTCATCTGTGCCACGCTGGCCGGGTCGTTTTCGCCGTGCGCCTTGCGCTGGATGTCGGCCGCGAACAGGTCTGACGTGTCGTCGATCCCCGCCGCACGCTGAAACCGGGTGCCCGCCGCGGGGATCAGCCCTGCCGACAAGGCGGTGGACCCGGACGGCACCGCATCGCGTTCGAGCACCAGAACCTCCTGGCCGGCCTCGGTCGCCGCCAGTGCCGCAACCAGCCCTGCCGCACCTGCGCCGACGATCAGTGTCTGGACGCGGGCATCGAAAGAGGGGGGCGGCAGGATGCGGGGCGTCATGGCTCGCGCCCCTCGAACCGGGCGCCGGTTTCCAACATCGCGTCGGTGCCAAGCCTTGCGTTCAACCCTTTGAAATCATGCATCCGATCCGCAAAGGGCGCGTTCGAACCTTCGGCGTGCAGGCTTTGGTAATAGTCCTCGGCGGTGCGCATCAGGGCGCGCACGATGCCCCCCGGAAAGATCACCAGGTCGAAGCCGAGCGCCTGAAGATCCGCCGCCGACTGGATCGGCGTTGCGCCGCCTTCGACCATGTTCGCCATCAGCGGCGCACGCCCGCGAAAGGTTGCGGCGATGCGCGACAGTTCCTCGGCCGAGCGCGGGGCCTCGATGAACAGCGCGTCGGCGCCCGCAGCGAGATAGGCTTCGGCGCGCTCGAGGGCGGCGTCGACCCCTTCGACGGCAATGGCATCTGTTCGGGCGATGATCAGCGTTTCCTCGCTGGCCCGCGCATCGGCCATCGCGGCGATCTTGCCGGCCATTTCGGTCCGGGGAATGAGGGACTTGTCGCTCAGGTGGCCGCAGCGTTTGGGATAGGTCTGATCCTCGACCTGCAGGGCACTGGCTCCCGCGCGTTCATAAACGCGCATCGTGCGCTGGGCGTTCAGCGCATTGCCAAAACCGGTATCGGCGTCGATGATCACCGGCAGCGCCACGCGGTCGCGGATCAAGGCCATCGTGTCGGCCATTTCCGACATCGTCGCCAGCCCGATATCGGGCCGTCCAAGCCGGGTATAGGCGACGGCGGCACCCGACAGATAGAGCGCTTCGAACCCGGCCTGTTCGGCCAGCGCGGCGGTCATACCGTCATAGACGCCGGGCGCGACCAGGATCGGCGGCTGCGCAAGGCGGGATTTCAGGGTCATGCAAGGCCTCCGATCCGGGCGATGACCTGCGCGCAGGTCATCTGTTCGCAGACGGTGCCCAATGAGGTCAGGGTCGCCGCGTGCACCTCGTCCTTGAAGGCTGAGCAGCCGTCGGTCAACAAGACGGTGTGCAGGTCGCGCAGATGCGCATCGCGCGCAGTGCTGGCCACGCCGCCATTGGTGACGATTCCGCCAAGGATGAGCGTGTCGATGCCCATCTTGCGCAGGATGAAGTCCAGCCGGGTCTGGTAGAAGGCCGAGTAGGCAACTTTCTCGACGGTGAAATCGGCCGGGTGCAGAGCATCGACCAAAGCATGCCCGAACTTCCCCGGCTCGAAATCGCCCGCACCCAGAAACGGGCGCAGCGCCTTCAGATGCGGGGCGACCAGCGGGCCGTCGGGCCCCGGCACCAGCGTGAACTGCGCCGAGACATAAAGCCCGCCCGCCGCGCGCAGCGCGTCGCGCAGGGGCGCGATCCGGGCGGGGAGGGCGGCGATGGCAGAGGCACCCAGACCGGCGCGGCCATAGGCGCCCTGCGGGTGCAGAAAGTCGTTTTGCAGGTCGATGGTCAGCAGGGCGGTGCGTCTGGGGTCCATCATGCGCCCTCTCGGCTCAGGATGATGTTGCCGAAGTCATCGACACGCCCGCTCAGCCCCGGCTCGATCAGGATGGTCGTGTCGGGCTGCTCCAGCACCGCGGGCCCCGTGACCACTGCCCCCACCGGCAGCGACAGGCGATCCAGGATCGCGGCCTCGACCCAGGCCCCCATGTGCACACGGCGGTGGGTGCGCGGGGTGGTGACGCCCTCTCCTTCGGGCGCCAGCGCCTTCAGGTCAAATTTCGGCCGCGTGCCGATCACTGCCGTGCGCAGGTTCAGGATCCGCGTCACGCCGCCGGGCAACAACCGCCCGTAGACCCGGCGATAGGCAGCTTCGAACGCTGCGACGATCTGTTCTCGCAGCGGCGTTGCCACCGTGTCACCCTCAAGCTTGATGGGCAGCGGCACCGAAACGGTATGCGTTTGGCCGACATAGGCCATGTCCAGTTCGACCACCACCTCGCGTCCGGCAAAGGCCACGCCCGCCGCATCCAGCAACCGCGCGCCGTCATCGATATGGTTCTGGATCAGCGCGCCCAGCGCCTCGGTATCCGCGGTGTCGGTCATCGCGTTCACGGTCTGCACGAAATCCTGCCGCATGTCGGCAATCACGCAGCCCATGGCAGAGGTCACGCCCGGATAGCGGGGGATGATCGCGCGCGACAGGCCGACCTCGGCCAGCATCGCCCCCGCATGCAGCGCGCCGCCCCCGCCGAAGGGCATGAAGGCGAACTTCTTGGGGTCGTGGCCGCGTTCGATACTGACCAGCCGGATCGCGCCGGCCATGCGCGCATTGGCAACGCGGATGATCGCCTCGGCAGCCTCTTCGGTGTTCAGGGCCAGGGGGGTGCCGACATGCGCGTCGATGGCCGCCCGCGCCGCAGCCACATCCAGCGTGCCGCCGCCAATCGGACGGTCGGGATCGATGCGGCCCAGCACGATATTGGCGTCTGTCACCGTGGGGCGCGTGTTGCCGCGCCCATAGGCCACCGGGCCGGGGTCGGAACCCGCGCTTTCCGGGCCGATATTCAGCAGCCCGCCCTTGTCCACCCAGGCGATCGAACCGCCGCCCGCCCCGATCGTCGTGATTTCGATCATCGGGGTGCGAACCACCATGCCGAAGTCGATCGCGGTCTGTGCGGCCAGTGCGGCCTGCCCGTCTTCGATCAGCGACACGTCGAACGAGGTGCCACCCATGTCGCCGGTGATGATGTCAGGGAACCCGGCGCTTTGCGCGATATAGGCCGCGGCGATCACCCCGGCGGCAGGCCCCGACAGCGCGGTGCGCACCGGCAGGCGGCAGGCGGTATCGACGGCCATCACGCCGCCATTCGATTGCACGATCAGGAACTCGCCCCCGAACCCCTGGCCGGTCAGTGCGGCTTCGAGGCGTGCCAGATAGCCCGAGACCTCGGGTTGCAGATAGGCGTTCAGCGCGGTCGTTGAAAAACGTTCGAACTCGCGGATCTCGGGCAGGATTTCCGAGGAACTGGCGACATGGGCGTTGGGCCACAGGTCGCGCAGGGCGGCGACCGCGGCGCGCTCGTTGTCCGGGTTGGCATAGGCGTTGACAAAAAGTACCGCCACCGCCCTGCACCCGGCGTCGATCAGCGCCCGACCGGCGGCGCGCACGGCCTCCAGGTCGACCGGCGTGTGCACAGTGCCGTCGGCCAGGGTGCGCTCGGACACCTCTAGCCGCAGGTCACGCGGCACCACGGGCTCGAATGCGCCGCGCAGGCCCCAGGTGCGGGGCCGGTCACGGCGGCGCATTTCCAGCACGTCGCGGAAGCCCTCGGTGGTGATGACGCCGATCCGCGCGCCCTTGCGTTCCAGCAGGGCGTTGGTGCCCGCCGTCGTGCCGTGCACCACGCTGGCGACGCTGCCCAGATCGCCGACCTGGGCCGCAATTCCTGCCATGAAGCCGCCCGACTGGTCGGGGCGGGTGGTCGGCACCTTGGCCACGCGCGCGCGGCCCGTGGCCTCGTCCAGAACAAAGACATCGGTGAATGTGCCGCCGACATCGACACCGATCATCGTGGAACGCATCATGCCTGCCCCTTGCGCCAGTCGTGGCCATAGGCGGCATCCGCGCCCTCGGCCGAAAGATACCCCAGCCGCACGTCGCGCGCGACCGCCGTCGCGTCGCGGGCTCGGGCCGGGCCGTAGCCGCCGCCGCCCGGCGTTTCCAGCCGCACGCGCTCGCCTTTTTTCAGATGGATGCCGACCATTTTCGACACCATCGGCGGGGTGTGCCAGGTGCCGGCATTCTCATAGGCGAAGCGGTTCAGCGCGGCCTCGCCGCCGCCCGCGACCCCCTTGGGCGCGTGGCAGCCGCGCTCACCGAACAAGAACGCCTCGGCGCTTTGTTCCAGCAGCTCGATCTCATACACCGCGCCCAGCCCGCCGCGATGCTGCCCGGCCCCGGCGCTGTCGGGCCTGAGCGCCCATTGCCGGAACATCACGGGATAGGCGGATTCCAGGATTTCGACCGGCGGGATCGTCGCCGTGGAAATCGGCGCGTTGCCGTGGTTCAGACCGTCGCCTTCGGGGCTGCCGCCATGGCCGCCGCCGTAAAAGCTGAACATCACCCAGCGTCGCCCGTCGGCTCGGTGTCCGGCCAGCGACAAGGCGTTGATCGTGCCATAGGCATTGGCGACGACACGGTCGGGCACGGCCTGGGACAGGGCCGAAAAGATCACGTCGATCATCCGCAGGATGGTTTCGGTATAGCCGCCGGTCGGCGCGGGGAATTCGGCCGAAAGCAGGCTTTTGGGCGGAATTGTCACGTCGATCGGCCGCATCACGCCGGCATTCGCGGGAAGGCCGGGAAAGATGTGCTTGATTGCCACGTAGACGCAGGCAACCGCCGTGCCATGGCTGATGTTCACCGGCCCCGCCGTGGCCCCCGCCGTGCCGGTAAAGTCCAGCGCCAGCCGGTCGCCCCTGATCTCGATGGCGACCTTGATCGGCAGTTCGCGGTCGGTGATGCCGTCGTTATCCAGGCAATCGATCGCCTCCCAGCGGCCATCGGGCAGGGCGCTGACCTCGGCGCGGGTCATGGTTTCGGCGCGGTCCGACAGCGCATCCAGCGCGGCGCGCACGGTCTCGGCGCCGTATTCGGCCAAGAGCGCATCCAGCCGCCGCGCGCCCAGGTCCAGCGCATTGATCTGGCCGTTCAGATCGCCCTGCGCCGAGGCTGGCAGACGTGTGTTGCGCAGCACGATGTCCACCACGTCCTGTTGCAGCACGCCGCCGCGCATCAGCTTGACCGGGGGCAGGACAAAAGCCTCTTGAAACACCTCGGTTGCGCGGGGGTTGTAATTGCCCGGCACCGCGCCGCCCACGTCATGCCAGTGCCCCACCGAGGCCAGGTGGCAAAACACGGCGCCATCGTGGAAATAGGGGCGCACCAGCCGCATGTCCGACAGATGCGTGCCGCCAATATGCGCGTCGTTGAAGATATAGACATCGCCATCCGACAGGTCGCCGTCGCGGGCGGATTTGTCGATCACCGCCTTGACCGCGAAGGCCATGACGCCAACGAAGATCGGCAGGCCGGATTTGCCTTGCACCAGCGTCTCGCCGCTGCTGGCATGATACAACCCGTGCGAGGCATCATGCGCCTCGGCGATGATCGGGTTGAACGCCGAGCGGAACAGCGTTGCGTCCATCTCGTCGGCGATTTGTTCCATGCGACCGGCCAGAACGGCCAGCGTGATCGGGTCGATGGTCATGCGGTTGCCCCCTTGGCACCGGCTGCGCGCATCTCGCCCATGTCGTTCCAGACATCCTGGCGGTGCAAGCGCCCCTGCACCAGCTCGAACCGGTCGATAAAGCGGATGCCCGAAAACGCCGTGCCGTCGGGCCATTCGCCATGCAGCGTGCCAAAGCAATAGACCAGCTGTCCAAGCGCATCGAACCGTTCATAGGTCTTCTTGACGAAGCGGTAGCGGGGCTTTGACCAGGCGACCAGATCTTCCAGCGTCGTCATCTGCATGCCGCCGGGAAAGGTCATGATGAACCCGGGCGCCAGATGCGAGCGGGCGCGGTCCAGGTCGCGTGCCTCCATCGCGGCGAGGAAATCATGCACGACCTGCGCCGAATCGGGCAGGTCTGAGCCGGGGGTGCGGGGCGTGCCGCCACGATAGTAATTGGCCGCGGGCATGTCGTGCAGGATCACTGTCACCGCTTCGGGCGGGGCGTCGATCACGCCGCGCACAGCGGTGGTCAGCGAGTCACCCAGCCGCGCCTTCACACTGTCGGAATACCCTTCGAGCAGATCGACCCTGACAATCGGCATGTGTTCCCCCTGCCTTACCTGTATTTTTTGTAATACAAGATTTGTGCGTAATAAAGAACAAATATACCAGCCGAAAACATACAAATATGTTGCTTTATCGGGGTCTGCCGCTAACACTGTTGCGCAAAGCCGCCTGTGTGTCCTTCGGGGTAGGGCGGTGTGGCGCAGGGGGATACGGCATGGCCCGGACCGCAAGACAGTCACCAGAGGGCGGCAAGGCGCAGCGCGTCTACCTGCTGCTGCGCGACGAGATCGTCAGCGGGGAGTACCCGGTCGGCGCGACCCTGCCGGGTGAGCATCGACTGGCCGAAATGTATGGTGTGTCGCGTGTGACGATCCGCCGGGCGATGGATGTCCTGGTTGCCGACGGTTTGGTGCAGCGCCGGATCGGGGCCGGATCGGTGGTGCAGGGGCCCGCTTTGCCGCAGACCGGGATTGCCGCGGATTTCGCCACGCTGATGCCGCAACTGGTGCGCATGGGGCAAGAAACCACGGCGCGGCTGCTGTCCTATGCCTATGTCTCGCCGCCGCCGGCGGTGGCCGGGGCGCTGAACACCACCGCGCGGGTGCAGCGCGCGGTGCGGGTGCGATCGATCGACGGCGCGCCGTTCTCGCATCTGACCACGCATGTGCCCGAATCAATTGCACAGAATTTCTCTGAGGCGGATCTGGCAACGACGCCCTTGTTCCGGCTGCTCGAACGCTCGGGCGTGCAGGTCGAGCGCGCCGATCAGGCAATTTCCGCGACCCTCGCCACGCCCGACGTGGCCGAAGCGCTGGATCTGGCTCCGGGTTCCGCGTTGATCGCACTGACCCGCGTTGTCTATGACCAGACCGGGCGCGGGATCGAGCATCTTTCGGCGCTGTATCGCCCTGACCGTTTCCGGCTGGAAATGACGCTGAACCGCGTCGGCAGCCAGGGTGCACGGCAATGGGCGCCGTCGCTGGCCAGCGTTCCGACCCGCGGGGGCGCTGAATGAAATCGCTGTTCGACAAGCTCTGGGATGACCATGTCATCACCCGGCGCGACGACGGCGCGGCGCTTCTGTGGGTGGATCGGCACTACGTGCACGAGGGTTCGCACCATGCCTTTGCCCGGTTGGCCGAACGCGGCCTGCCAGTGGCGCAGCCCGCGCTGACGGTCGGTGTCGCCGACCATTACGTGCCGACCCGGCGCGATGGTGGCGCGGTTGATGCCGATATCGCGCGGATGATCGACACCCTGACGCGCAACGCCGGCCGGCATGACCTGCGCTTTTTCGGGCTTGGAGACCGACGGCAGGGAATAGTTCATGTGATGGGGCCAGAGCAGGGCCTGACCCTGCCGGGGATGCTGGTGGTTTGCGGCGACAGTCACACCTCGACGCATGGCGGGCTGGGGGCTTACGGGTTCGGCATCGGTGCGACCGAGGTGGCGCATGTCCTGGCGACCCAGACGATCTGGCAGAAAAAACCCCGTCGCCTCCGGCTCAGCTTCACCGGACGCGCCGCGCCGGGTGTCGGGGCAAAGGACATGGCGCTGCACTGGATTTCCGTTCTGGGCGCCGATGGCGCGCGCGGTCATGCCGTTGAATACGCGGGCGAGGCCGTGCGCGCACTCAGTGTTGAAGGGCGCTTGACGCTGTGCAACCTGTCGATCGAGGGCGGCGCGCGCTGCGGCATGGTGGCACCCGATGCGGTGACGCTGGACTGGTTGCGCGGGCGGTCGTTTGCACCCACGGGTGACGCGTTCGACCGAGCCGCCGAAACCTGGCTGGCGCTGGCCAGCGATACGGGCGCCGTCTTTGACCGCGAAGAGAGGGTCGACATGGCCGATGTCGCGCCCATCGTCACCTGGGGCACCTCGCCCGAGGATGCGGCACCGATCACCGCCACCGTCCCCGACCCGGCGCGCGCGCCCAAGGCTCAGGCCCCGCGCATCGCCGAGGCGCTGGACTACATGGGGCTACGGGCCGGGCAGCCGTTGACCTCGGTCGCGGTGGATCAGGTGTTCATCGGTTCCTGCACCAACGGTCGGATCGAGGATCTGCGCGCCGCCGCTGCCGTGCTGGCCGGGCGGCGCGCCAAGGTGCCGGGGCTGGTCTCGCCAGGGTCCACGCTGATCAAGGCACAGGCCGAGGCCGAAGGGCTGGACCGCGTGTTCCTTGACGCCGGGCTGGAGTGGGTCGAGGCCGGGTGCTCCATGTGCGTCGGCATGAATGGGGATCTGGTAGCGCCGGGCAAACGCTGCGCCTCGTCGACCAACCGCAATTTCCGCGGACGGCAGGGGCCGGGGGCGCGCACGCATCTGATGTCGCCCGCGATGGTCGCTGCCGCGGCCGTTACCGGCCATCTGGCCGATGTGCGGCCCTTGCTGGAGGGGCGGACATGAGCGGCTGGGCGCATCACGACGGGCTTGCCGTGGGCCTGGCGCGCGAGAACATCGATACCGACCAATTGATCCCCGCGCGGTTCATGTCGGCGCCGCGCAACGCGGGTTACGGGCGGTTCCTGCTGCACGATCTGCGCGGCGAACCGGGGTTCGCGTTGGATGACCCCGCCGCGAAGGGGGCCTCTGTGCTGGTCGCGCGGCGCAATTTCGGCGGCGGATCCTCGCGTGAGGCTGCGGTTTATGCGCTGGTAGACGCCGGGTTCCGCGCGGTGATCGCACCCAGCTTTGGCGACATTTTCGCCGGAAACGCGGTAAATAACGGGCTGTTGCCCGCCCGCGTGACGACCGGCGCGGCCGAGGCGCTGCTGGCCTGCCTGCCTGCTGCGCTTGCTATCGACCTTGCCGCGCAAACGATCGCGCTGGGCGATCTGACCCTGAGTTTCGATATTGACCCGATCTGGAAGACCAAGCTGTTGAATGGCTGGGACGATATCGACCTGACGGCCTCGTATCGGGCCGAAATTGCCGGATATGCCAAGGCCCGCCGCGGGGCGGCGCCCTGGGTCTGGCCCAACGAAACCCGGGGCGATCCTGCCCCGACAACCGGGAGTGACCAATGAATCATCTGAAAATGACCGGGCTTGCCGCGGTGGCAGTCGGGATGGGCAGCGCCGCCCTTGCGACCGAGACCCTGACCGCCGTGCATGCCTTCTCGCCGACGCTGGTGTATACCCAGTCGTTCCTGCAATTCGTCGAGCGCGTCAATGAACGCGGCGAAGGCGTGATCCAGATCGACGTGCGCGGCGGTCCCGAGGCAATCGGCATGTTCCAGCAGGCCGACGCGGTGCGCGACGGCGTGGTCGACATGGCCTATACGCCGGGGTCGTTCTATGCCGGTGCGCTGCCTGAAAAGGATGCGCTGGTGACATCGAACCGCACCGCCGCCGAAGTGCGTGCGAATGGCGGGATCGATCTGATCAACGAGATCCACCAGCAGCGGATGGGGGTGTTCTATCTGGGCTGGTTCGACAGTGGCGTGTGCTACAACCTGTGGACTGTGAACGAGCCGCAACTGGATGCCGACGGCAACCTGTCGATGTCTGACGTGCGGCTGCGCGGCAACCCGGTCTACAACGCGTTCTTCACCAACTATCTTGGCGCCCAGGTCATCGACCTGCCCACCGGCGAGGTCTATTCGGCGCTGGAGCGCGGCGTCGTCAACGCGACCGGCTGGACCCAGATCGGCCTGATCGACCTGCGCTGGAACGAGTTCGTCAACTACCGCGTTGAGCCGTGCTTCTTTTCCACCGATCTTGGCGTGATCATCAACCTCGACAGCTGGAACGCCCTGTCGCCCGAAGCGCAGGCGATCCTGCAAGAGGTTGCCATCGAGCACGAGATCAGCAGCACCGAGGCGCACCGCGCCCAGCGTGACGAGGAATTCGCGCGGCTGGCCGAAGGCGGCATGCAAGCGGTGACGCTGGAGGGCGACGCGGCCGCGAATTATCTGCGCGGCGCCCGCGAGGAAACCTGGAACCGGATGCGCGGCCTGATGGAAGCCCAGCCTCTCGACCCGAACCACTATGACATGCTGCTTGAGCATTTCTACGACTTCGACCGCGCCGGCGGCTGAGTCCTGCGGCACAAACGCGGCGCCCCATCCGGGGCGCCGCAGTCACTTCATGGGAGCAAGGCCAGCATGGACGGCCCGTTTACCTTACTCGTGCGGATCTATGACCGAATCGTCTTTGCCATGGCGGTAATCGCCGCGCTGACTCTGGTCTGGCTGATGGTGGCGATTGTCTGGTCGGTGACGATGCGCAACCTCGGGCTGCAACCCTATGCCTGGCTTTTCACTTCGACCGAATACGGGGTCTTGTACATGACCATGCTTGGCGCGCCCTGGCTGGTGCAACGGCGCGGGCATGTGCACATCGAACTGGTGACCGCCGCCTTGCCGCGCGCCCTGCATGCCATCGTCAGCCGCCTTGTGGCGCTGGGTTGCGTCGTGGTCTGCGCCTATCTGGCCTGGCGCGGCGTGTTGCTGGTGCAGACCAACCTCGCGCGCATGGATTTCGATGTGCGCGCCTATTTTTTTCCGCGCTGGATGCTGACCATCGCGTTTCCCGTCAGTTTCGGCCTGATGGCCATCGAATTCGCGCGCTTCGTCTTTGGACGTGAGCTGATGCACACCGGCAAGGCGGGGGTTCACGAATGATCTGGTACGAATCCCTGGCGATCCTGGTTGGCAGCATCATGGTGCTGATGGCCGTCGGCATGCCCGTCGCGATCGCCTTTCTCGCCGCCTGCATTCTCGGCGCGCTGATCTTCATGGGCGGTGAGCGCGGCGTGACGCAATTGCTGAACAACGGGCTTGGATCCTTGACCTCGTATGCGCTGGTGCCGATCCCGCTGTTCCTGCTGATGGGCGAGATCTTTTTTCACACCGGGCTGGGCAACAGGATGTTCAGCACGATCGACAAGCTGATGGGCAAGCTGCCGGGCCGGTTGAGCTATGTCACCGTTCTGGGCGGCACCGGGTTCGCCACGCTGTCGGGGTCGTCGATGGGGTCGACGGCGCTGATGGGCAGTCTGATGGTGCCCGAGATGAACGCGCGCGGATACAAGAAACACATGTCGCTGGGGCCGATCCTGGGCACCGGCGGACTGGCGATCATCATTCCGCCCTCGGCGCTGGCAGTGCTGCTGGCAACGCTGGCGCGGGTCGATATCGGGGCCTTGCTGCTGGCCGGGGTAGTGCCGGGCGTTCTGCTGGCGGCACTCTACATGATCCTGATCTATGTCCAGACCCGGATCGACCCCGAGGCCGCCCCGCCGTATGATGTCGAAACCCTCAGCCTGTCGGAAAAGCTGTTCCTGCTGCTGCGTGACGTAGTGCCGATGGTCGGGTTGATGGTCGGCATCGTGTTGATGATGCTTTACGGCCTCGCTACCCCATCCGAGGCCGCAGCCTTTGGGGCGCTGGGGGCCCTGGTCCTGGCGGCGTTGTTCCGGGCCATCACGATCAAGTCGCTGGCGGATTCGGTCATGGGCGCGCTGCGCGTGACGATCATGGCCTATCTGATCGTCTTCGGCTCGGCCACGTTCAGCCAGTTGCTGGCGTTTTCCGGCGCCTCGCCAGGGCTGATTGCCTGGGCGACCTCTTATGATCTGCCGCCGCTGGCAATGCTGCTGGCGATGTTCAGCGTGTTGCTGGTGCTGGGCATGTTCATGGAGCAGATCTCGATGATGCTGCTGACCGTGCCGATCTTCTTTCCGCTGGCCACGCAACTTGGTTTCGATCCGGTCTGGTTCGCCTTGATCATGCTGCTGGGGCTGGAGATCAGCTTTACCACGCCGCCGTTCGGCCTGCTGCTGTTCGTGATGAAAGGCGTGGCACCACCGGACACGACGATGCGCGACATCTACATGTCGGCGATGCCGTTCATCGGTTGCTCGCTGTTGCTGGTGGTCTTGCTCGTGATCTTTCCGGGGCTGGCGCTCTGGCTGCCGGGGCTCTGATGCCACATTGACCGACCGGGGTGCGAAGCGCACCCGGTCGGTCAAGCATCACTCCTTTACATAGGCCTTGCCATCGGCCGCCGGCGGTGTCGCCCGTCCGATCAGGCCGGCGACCAGAACGATCGTCGCGATATAGGGGGCCATCGCGAGGAATTCGGACGGGATCGGCGTGTTCAGCAGTGCCAGCTTCTGTTGCAGTGCGTTGGCAAAGCCAAAGACCAGCGCCGCCATCAACGCGCCAACCGGGTGCCAACGGCCAAAGATCATCGCCGCAAGTCCGATATAGCCCAGCCCGTTGGTCATGTTTTCATCAAAGCGGCCTACCGACCCCAGAGTGAACCAGGCGCCGCCGAACCCCGCGACCATCCCGGCCACGGTGACGTTGACAAAGCGCGTACGGTACACATTGATGCCCAGCGTATCCGCCGCGCGCGGGTGTTCCCCCACGGCGCGGGCGCGCAGACCCATGCGGGTGTGAAACAGGTAATAGGTCGACAGCGCGACCATGATCACCGCGCCATAGACGAAGAGATTGTGCTGGAACAGCATCGGACCCAGCACCGGAAGATCGGCCAGGAACGGGATCTTGATCGGCGAGAAGACCGGCGCGTTGTTGAGGAACCGGTGCTCGGAATAGACCTGTGAACTGACGTAAGACGTGACGCCCAGCACGAACAGGTTGATCACCACGCCCGCGATGATCTGATCCACGCGGTAGGTCACCACCAAAGCCGCCAGAATGAAGCCGAACAGTCCGCCAACGGCAATCGCCGCCAGCAGCCCAGCCACGCCGCCCAGCAAAGAGCCGACCAGCGCGGCGGTAAAGGCCCCCGCCAGCAGCATGCCTTCGATGGCGATGTTGACCACGGCAACGCGTTCCGACAGCACCCCGGCCAGACCACCGAGCGCGATGGGCACCGCGCCGACGACCGTTGCCTGCAACATGCCGGTCAGGGAAAAACCCTTGCCCGCCGTGGCCCAGACCAGGAAGCCCGCGACGGCCAGCATCAGCCCGACCCCCAGGCTCAGGCTGGTCCAGCGAATGCCGCCGCGCAGGAACTGCCGCACGCCCAGAAATGCCAGGATCGCGGCCACGACATAGTTGAACGGCGAGGCCGGAACCAGGAGGTTCGGCAGCGCCCAGGGATCGTTCGGACGCGACAGGCGGAAGGTTGCGGTGCCTTCGGATCCGGCCGCAAAGACAAGCGCCACCAGCACGGCCAGCGCCAGCAGGATCCAGCCCGAGATATGTGCCTGCCGGACCTTGACCGAGTCCAGTTTCCTGGTTCGCGAGGGGACGGTGTCAGCGGGTGTTGCGGTGCTCATGGCCTACTCCTTCGCCGACGGTTTTGTCTTGCGGAAACCCCATGGAAAGAGGGCTCGCACCAGAAGCGGCGCCGCGATGAAGACGATGATCAG
>JAGRMK010000062.1 GCA_020441345.1 Paracoccaceae bacterium | reverse complement strand
TCTGGATCTTCTTCGGCATCAGGTTGAGCAACCCGATTTTCAGCGGGCGAATATCCTGCCGGGCGGCGCGGGTATCCGAGATCACATTGACCCCTTCGCGGGTCAGGACATCGAAAGCGGGCAGGGTTGCGGGAAGCGTGATAGGCATAGGGAATCCTTGGCGGGGGCGTCGCTTACCGATCGTCAGAGGGGGGCCTTGCGCGGGGCCGGTTCGGCGGCGTTCAGGCCGCGGCTTCGGCGCGCTGGGTCAACCCCTCGGCGATCAGTGCGTTGAAGTCTTCGGGGGTCTTGACGCGGGCCATGGCATCGGCTTGCACCTTGAGCCCCCATTTCGCCGCCATTGCCGCATAGCGGGGCTGACGGTGTGCCAGGGCGCGGGCATAGGTCCAGCGCACGAAGGCATCGGGATCGACGGCGCCCGGCATTCGCCCGCTTTCATTCAGATAGGTGTTCCAGGCATCCAGCAGAAATTCGGGGCGGTAATACATCGGTTTGGGCGCACGGTCGAAGCGGCGCACCAACTCGGCGGTGTGGTCCTCTGATCCCTCGATCCAGACCAGCAGCAGGTGGCGCGACAGCACGCTCAGCACCGGGTAATCGGGGTTAACCACCTCGCAGATCGAGCCGCTGGTGTCGCAAATGAAGTTCTTGTAGCCATAGAGATCGGCAGCGCGGTCGATGAAGCGGGGAGTGTCCAGCAAGGCTGATATCTCGGCCTCGCGATGTTGCGCCTGGCGGCGGCGGTATTCGTCGAACGGCAGGCCGCCCTTCGCCGGATCGCCGGGTTTGCCGAGATAGGTCGACAGGGGCGCGAGATTGTCAAAGGTGATGTTCGAGGCAATGCGCACCGAATCCGACAACAGAAGGTCGCGCAGCAGCGGCACCTTCATCGCCTCGCGCTTGAAATTGTCGGCGATTGCCTCACCCATGTAGCGGGTGCCAATGCGGTAATCGACGGAATAGTGAAACCAGCCGCCGTCGCGCAGCAACGACGAGGCCCGGGTTTTACCCAGCCCGGACATGCCGAACAGCAGCACGCTTTTGCGTGGCGCACTGGTCCATTCGGCGGCGGTTTCATAAATCATCGGACTACTCGCACGGTTTGGTCGCGGCTCTGAATATGCGCTGCTCAAGGCCGGGGTTCAAGGCGTGTGATCCCCACCCCCCCGGCGCGCGCCAGATCGGGGTCCAGGGTCATCGGAATATACTCGCCACGCCGCCACAACACGCCCAGGTCATCGTAGTGATGGCTGAGCGGGTGTCCCGATTGGCCGGTCGAGGTGATGAACACGCTCGATTCCGGGTCGGCCATGTCATAGACACCCCGGTAGCCTGCGCCATGGACGTTAAGATAGGGTTGCGCGGTGCCCGGCGGCCCCCCGCGGGTCAGCCCGCGTTGCAGCGTGTTGTCGCCGCCGCTGGTCGATTGGCGGATGTTGACAAAGAGGTTCAGCACCGGCACCTCGCCCAGCACGGTATGGTCATGCGTGGCCTGGTGCGCTTCGCCCCAGCGCCAGCTTTCGATCGCCGGGCCGTAGGTCTGGGTCAGCGAAAGCAACGCCTCGTCAAGCGCGGTCCGGGCGATATCGACACAGGTTTCGACCACCGCCGATTGCACCACGTCGCACCATTCGCCGGCTCCGTCGGTGTTGGTATAGACGCGCTCGATGAAGCCCGGCAGCATGTGGCTGAACATTTCGATCTGCGGCCCAAGCTCGTCGCGGATCAGCCGGAATTGCAGATCGCGCATCCAGGCGGCGTAGATCAGCGGCTCGGGCAGATGCTCGTTCATCTCGCCGTTCCAGTCGGCCAGCAGTTGCAACGCGATCTGGCGCTGGGCCTCGACGCTGCCGGGGGCGGCGGGGGCGTCCTGGAACCAGAGTTCGGCGCCGACCAGCGGCAACAGGGTGCGCGCCGCCTGGCTGACGGTATCGAGTTGCGCCTCGATGAAGCTTTCGCGGGTGTGGACGCCGCGTTGCCGCATCAGCCGCACCCAACGCTGGATGCGCACCCGGTCGCCCCAGTCGAAACTGACATGCAAGGGGAAGGGGCGGCTCAGCGGCTTGTTGTTGGTGTTGCCAAGCAGCCCGGTCTGAGGATCGACGAAATGCGGGTTCGCGGAATAGGGCAGCATGCCCTGCCAGCGCGCTGCGGGGTCATAGCCGGGTGCGGGCATGCGGCCCTGCGTCGGGTGCGCGGAATCGCGGCGCGGCATCTGCCCGATCATCTGCATGGCGATATGCTGACGGTCGATCAACATCAGGTTCTGGGCAGGCGCGACAAAGGCCTCACCGGCGGCGATCGCGGCATCGACCGACTGTGCCCGCATCAGACCGATCGCCGCGCTCAGCGAGGTGTCGGT
Organism: Paracoccaceae bacterium; assembly: GCA_020441345.1. Taxonomy (GTDB): domain Bacteria; phylum Pseudomonadota; class Alphaproteobacteria; order Rhodobacterales; family Rhodobacteraceae; genus Pararhodobacter. Next base: position 4,199 of record JAGRMK010000062.1, on the reverse strand, counting down.
GCCCGACAACGCGGTCCAGCCCAGTGCGGCGACGTGGCCCGGCGGTGTGATGGACCCCAGCGAAAAATGGCTACCCGGCAGGATCGGCCCGTTTTCGGACCAGCGCAGGGTGATGGTCACCGGATCGGCATCGGCGACCTGAATGATCGAGCGGCGGGTTTCGAACTCGGCCCAGCCGTCGGGGGTGCGATAGCGTTGCGGATCGGCAGGGTCGAGCTCTTCCAGGAACAGATCCTGATCGTCGAGATAGGCGGTGGTCAACCCCCAGCCCAGATGTTCGGAGCGCCCCACCAGAACCGCCGGAACCCCCGGGATCGTGCCGCCCGTCACCGCCCCGCTGCTCAGGTCGAGCCGCGCCAGATACCAGATCGCCGGGGCCGAGAACCCCAGATGCGGGTCGTTGGCCAGCAAGGTGCCGCCATTCGCGGACCGCAGCCCCCCCGCCGCCCAGGCGTTCGACGCTCCGGCGGTTTCGAAGGAATGAAACGGCGACAGCGCACCGCCCGGCAACTCGCCCGGCAAGCGATAGGGCATCGCCAATTGCGTCTCGGTCACGCCGGGAAACAGGCTGGCGAAATCGGGCAGCGCGGCCAGGCCCGCGCCGGTATCGAGCGGCATCAGGTCATTGGTGCGCTCGGCGCCGATCAACGACGACAGACGCGCGCGCTGCACCTCGTTTTCAAGATGGCTCGACATCTGCACGGCCATCAGCTTGATGATGGCGATGGAATCGGCGGGTTGCCACAGGCCGACCTCGCCGGGGAACAGGAAATATTCGGGCGCGCCGCGTCCCAACGCGTCGTCGTTCACCTGGTTGATCCAGGCATTCACGCCGCGGGCATAGGCGTCGAGCGCCGCCAGCGTGTCGTTGTCCTGCGCAGTGACCGACTCTTGTGCCAACCCGTAGATATCCAGCCTGCGCATCAATTCGTCGGTGCGCAGCGTGCGCTCGCCGAACACCTCGCTCAGGCGGCCCTGCGCCGTGCGCCGCAGCAAAGTCATCTGCCACAGCCGGTCCTGTGCGTGGGCGAACCCGAGGCCAAAGAACACATCGGCATCGGCCGCGCCGAAGATATGCGGCACGGCATGGGTGTTGCGTGTGATCTCGACCACGTCCGAGATCCCGCGCACGCGCCAGGTGTGGTCATAGTCTGGCAAGGACCGCGACAGGAAATAATAGACACCCGCCACCGTCACCAGCGCCAGCACCACCAGGGTGGTGGCGATGCGCAGCAGCCAGCGAAGCAGCGTTACCATTGCGAGGGGCCTCGTTGTGTTGACCTTGGAACCTGCATCGTTTCCTATGGGCTCGAACGCGCAAGCGCAATTCAAACCATTGACAGATGAAGGGGCAGAGCATGGCCAAGGTGGCGTTTCTGGGGCTGGGGGTGATGGGCTACCCTATGGCGGGGCATCTGGCCAAGGCCGGGCATGTGGTGACGGTCTACAACCGGACCTTTGCCAAGGCCGAAAAATGGGCCGCGGAGCATGGCGGCGTGGCGGCCCGGACCCCGCGCGAGGCCGCGCAGGATGCCGATTTCGTGATGGCCTGTGTGGGCAACGACGACGACCTGGCCTCGGTCTGCCGGGGAGAGGACGGGGCCTTTGCCGGGATGACCAAGGGCGCGGTGTTCGTCGATCACACGACAGTTTCTGCCGCGATAACCCGCGCGCTGGCCGCCGAGGGGCAGGCGCTGGGCCTCGGGTTCGTCGATGCGCCGGTATCTGGCGGACAGGCGGGGGCCGAGAACGGCGTGCTCAGCGTGATGTGCGGTGGCGACGCGGGCGACTATGGCCGGGCCGAGCCGGTGATCGCCGCCTATGCACGGATCTGCAAGCGCCTGGGCGCGGTTGGATCGGGCCAGATCGCCAAGATGATGAACCAGATCTGCATCGCCGGATTGGTGCAGGGCCTCGCCGAGGCCCTGCGCTTTGGCGAAAAGGCGGGGATGGATGGCAAGGCCGTGGTCGACGTGATCCAGGGCGGCGCCGCCGGCAGTTGGCAGATGGTCAACCGCCACGCGACCATGCTGGACGGCAAGTTCGATTACGGGTTCGCGGTGGACTGGATGCGCAAGGATCTGGGGATCTGCCTGCAAACCGCCGAGGAAATCGGCGCGCCGCTGCCGGTCACGGCGCTGATCGACCAGTTCTACAAGGACGTGCAGAACATGGGCGGCGGCCGCTGGGATACCTCCAGCCTGCTGGCCCGGCTGGACAAGTAGCGCCTGCCGCTGCCCTGCCGCGTTGATCCGCTCGCGACGGCGCAAAGGGTTTGACGCGGGCGCTGCCTTTGGCCAGACTTGCCGTCCATGATCAAAGGCGTATTGCTCGATCTCGCCGGCGTGGTCTACGAAGGGGACCACGCCATTGCCGGGGCTGCGGAGGCCGTCGCCCGCTTGCGCGGCGCCGGCCTTGCGGTGCGTTTCATCTCCAACACCACCCGCCAGCCGCTCTACGCCATCCTTGGCAGGCTGCATCGCCTCGGGCTCGACGTGAGCGACGCGGACCTGCTTACGCCGGCCGTGGCTGCGCGGGCGTGGCTGGCGTCGAATGCCTGCTCGCCGCGCCTGCTCGTCCACCCGGACCTCGCCGAGGAATTCGACGGCCTGCCGGGCGACAGGGCGCCGGCGGTCATCGTCGGCGATGCCGGAACCGCCTTCACTTACGATGCGCTGAACCGGGCCTTCCGCGAAATCGAGGCCGGCGCGGCCTTCCTGGCCCTCGCCCCGAACCGGGTCTTCCGCGATGCCGACGGGAAGTTGAGCCTCGACGCCGGCCCCTTCGTGAAAGCGCTGGAATTCGCCGCCGGCAGGCAGGCCATCGTGCTCGGCAAGCCATCGCCCGAGTTCTTCGCCCTTGCCCTCGATGACATCGACTGCGCGCCCGGTGACGCGGTCATGGTTGGCGACGACGCGGAGAACGATGTCGCCGGTGCGCTTACGGCCGGGCTGGGCCAGGCAGTGCTGGTACGTACCGGCAAGTTCCGCCCCGGCGACGAGACCCGCTTCGAGCCGCGGCCGAGCCATGTCGCCGGCGATCTGGCTGCTGCGGCCGACTGGATCCTCGCGCGCGGCGGCGCGGCCGCGTCATGACGCTTGCGCGGTCGTCGACCGCCGCCGGGATCATCGCCTACCTGGCTTCGCTGGCGAACCCGGAGAACAAGGCCGGCATGGCCCGCTACGGCATCCGCACCGACCGGGCCTTCGGCGTCTCCAACGCGGTGCTGCGCCCACTTGCCCGCCAGATCGGCCGCGATCATGCCCGCGCCCTGGAACTCTGGGAGTCCGGCTGGCGCGAGGCGCGCCTGCTGGCCGCCTTCACGGGCGAGAAGAACAAGCTGACACTCGAAGAAGCATGGCACTGGGCGGCCGGCTTCGACAGCTGGGAGATCGTCGACAGCGCGACCGCGCTCTTCGCCGGGACGGAGGTCTGGCCCGATCTGGTGGCCGGCTTTGCTGCCGACGACCGGGAGTTCGTCCGCCGCGCCGGCTTTGCGACCCTCGTCTGGGCCTGTGTACATCGCAAGAAGGAGCCGGACGCCACGTTCATCGCGTGGCTGCCGCTTGTCGAGGCACATGCCACGGACGGGCGCAATTTCGTCCGCAAGGCCGTCAACTGGGCGCTGCGGCAGATCGGCAAGCGGTCGCTGGCATGCCATGCCCCGGCGCTGGCCCTGGCCGAACGCCTCGCGGCGAGCCCGGACGCGACCGCGCGCTGGATCGGCAAGGACGCGGTCCGGGAACTGACCGCCGAGAAGACGCTGAAGCGCCTCGGAACCCGCGCGGCGAAGCGCGTGGAGCCCGGACAACCGGCGTGACCGGCGCCTGAGCCTTCACGCGAACGACCCGGGGCGCAGCGATTCGTTCCGCCGGTCGATCGGCCGGCTTGTCCCCCTACCGTCCGAACGGCCCTATGCTCTGACCGTGGCTGGTCCCGGCCAGGGGCGCAATGGGACGGCCCGGAAAGCCACGACCCGCTCAGAACCCTTCGGCGGCTTCCTTGGTGATCTCGTTGAGCAGCGTGTTCACCGGGTCGCGGCCGGCACCCTCAGGGAGTTTGCGATGGCCGATGACCACCTTTCCGGGATTGTCGGCCGTCTCGTAGATGAACACCACGTAGGGGCAATAAGCGATGTCGCCGATATCCTGTTCCATGACCTTGCGCGAGACCACCGCCGAGCAGAAGGTGAAGAACTC
>JAGRMK010000552.1:1163-1723 GCA_020441345.1 Paracoccaceae bacterium | reverse complement strand
CCCGCCGCCCGCGCCCAGTGCACGCAGTCGAAGGCCAGCTTCTCGGCGCCCCCCGTCTCCAGCCAGTGAAAGCCGATCAGGATCGCCGGGGGCCGCGAGGTGTCGCGGCTGTCGGGCGCTGCATCCTGCAGCCGCGCCGGGACGCGGCGGACCGGGGTGAACTCGTGCCGGCGCCGGCGCTGGCCCTTCAGGCGCATCTCGTAGCGGTATTTCGCCTCCTCGAAGAGCACCGGCGCGGCACGCACCGCCCAGGCCGCCACCAGGCGGTGAAAGACCGGCGCGGTGCGCTCGTGCACCGCCAGACCCTCGGGATCGCGCGGCACCGGCGCGACCACCGTCAGCTCGGGCGCCGTTCCCCGCGTTCCGCCTGCGACGACATCGCCCAGATAGGGCCCGTCGAGATAGGAGATCGCCCGTTCCCTCGGATCCGGGATCGCCGGGGTGGCGTCGGCGCGGGTCTGGCTCTCGGCGCGGATCGACACCGCGTCGGGGGTGCCCATGTGCCCCTCCAGCGCCTTGAACAGATACTGGATGCGGATGCCCGGATAGAGCAGGGCGAA
>JAGRMK010000552.1:0-1064 GCA_020441345.1 Paracoccaceae bacterium | reverse complement strand
ACGGCCACCTTAGGGGTCGGCATCCCCGCTCCTTTCGCGTCTGATCCGGCAACCGGGTCTTCGCCCGAGACGCACGCTGCCGGGGTCGGAACCCGGCGGCTTGATACGCCGGTTGACGCCGGAAAGGCAACCGGCTGCGGAGGGAGCGGAAGGCCCTGCGGCGGACGGGCGCCCGCGACCGGGACCGGGGGGTGTGTTGCCGGTCTGGAAACAATCCTTGGTTGCAAATCGGATTGTCCGCGATACCAAGGGTAATCGACTGGAACCGCTCGGAAAAGTCGCAACCCGACAGGCGGCCGCGCTGGACACCTCGAGAATTTTCGATTAGTTGTCGCGGTTGATAACCTGTGCGCTTCAACCGGGCGATGCGGGAGTCTCAAGGGTGTAACGAAAGGATGTATTTGACATGAAAATTACAAGACTCGCCGCGGCCACCGCCGTCGCCGCGCTGATGAGCGCCAGCGCCGCCTCGGCCCTGACATTGACGCCGACTGGGTTCTCAGGCGGCTCCCAGAGCGTCAGCGTAACGGCTCCGACGAAAAACGGCTTGAGTGCAGGCGGCTTCAACGTGACCAGCGACGGCACGCCGTCCAGTCTCATTGCCTTCTGCCTGGACATCGTGTCGACCATCAGCTTCGGGAACAGCTATCAGTACACCGAAACCGCCACCCCCTTCACCGGCAACAGTCAGGGGTCGATCGCCAGTGCGATGAGCCGAATCCAGGCCCTCTACGATGCGGTCTATGACAACTCGGTGGCAACCGCCTCTTCGCTGACCTCTGCGGGCTTCCAGCTGGCGCTGTGGAACGCGGTCTATGACGACGACTGGACCGTGACCAACGACGGCGCTGCGGGTAATGACTTCTATGCAACGGCTGGCGGTGGCATCATTGGCCAGGCCAATACCTATCTGACTGCGGCCTCAGCCTATGTCGGCGGACAGAAATGGGATCTGACTTATCTGGAAGGCAATCCCACCAATTCTCAAGGCGCGCATCCCCAGAACCTGGTGACTGCCGCGCCGGCCCCTGTGCCGCTTCCCGCGGCCGGTCTGATGCTGCTGG
>JAGRMK010000551.1:2006-2708 GCA_020441345.1 Paracoccaceae bacterium | reverse complement strand
CGGCCTGTCCATGAGCTTTGACGGGATGCGCCCGACCAACGGGTTTCACCCGCTCTGGCAGGTCTGGGTCCGGCTGGCTACGGCTCTGGGCGGCGGACCGCTACCGGCGATGTGGCTGGTGTCTTTTGGCGCAATCGTCCTGACCCTGGCCGGTGTGATGTTGCTGGGCCTGGCGATCCGGCGGTTCACCGGCTCCTGGGTGCTGGCGATGCTTGCCGTGCCGGGGGTCTATTACCTGGCCATCGGCCAGACGCTGCGCAATCTGCCGATCTGGGGGTTCTTCGACGGGATGGAGGCCGGGCTGGCGTTTTGCCTGGCCAGCGCGCTGGCCCTGGTCATCGCCGAAACACCGGCGACGGCACCCGCGCGGCGGTTCTGGCTTGGCCTGGGGGTCTTGCTGGCGGCGCTGGTGCTGACCCGCCTCGACGAGGTGTTCGTGCCCTTTTGCATGGCCATTGCCGTTGTCTTGTGGCCTGGCCCGCCGCTGGCGCGACGCATCGTCAACGCCGCCTGGCTGGCCGCGCCCACGGCGCTGGCCCTCGCGCTCTATGTCGGCTGGAGCGTCTTGACCACCGGCATGCTGGCCCCGGTCAGCGGCGCGGCAAAGGGCGAAGGCGCGCTGCTCGCGAATGGCTGGGTGACGATGGCCACGGTCCTTGCGCCGCTCATCGACCTGCGCGAGGCGCTCACCGGCTACGAGGC
>JAGRMK010000551.1:0-1913 GCA_020441345.1 Paracoccaceae bacterium | reverse complement strand
GATCCTGCGCCGCCACGCCCGTGCTCCCTGGGCGCCGCTGCTGGCCGGGCTGTGCGGCGGGATCCTGATCAAGGCCGCCTATAATTTCAGCCAGGTCAATTTCTGGCACCAGGCCCCCTGGTATTACGCCGTCGCGATGATGACGATGACGCTGGGCTGCGCGATCTTGCTGGCCCCGGCGGCGCGCCGGATGTCACGCGCCGGGGGCATCGTGGCCGGGGCCTGCCTTGGCGGGTTGACGCTGCTGCACGCAAGCCTCTGGAGCGCCGACCTGATGACCGATCGCCTGCGGCCCGCGCAGCGCGATTTCTGGCTGGACCGCGCCACGACGCAGGCCGCTCTGCTGGCGCAAAACCCCGAATTGCGGATGCTGGAATTCGGCGACGGGATGCTGAACTTTACCTTTGACGTGCCCGTGCGCCACGGGTTCGTGTTTGCCGGCGACGCACAGAGCCTTCAGGCATTGCGCGACGGGCACCTCTTGCGCGCGTCGGTCGAGGACGGGTTTACCGTGCTGTCTTCCTATGAATACCTGCGCGTTCCCGAGGGGGCCGAGACCTGGAGCAGCGACCGGATCCGGGCCTTTCTGGAGGATTCGTTCCTCGATCGACGGATCAAGGATGAACTGGCGCATTTCGATTTCGCGATGCTCCATGTTCATCGCCCCTCGGGTGTGCCCTTCATTACCTTGATCCCGCACGGCTGACCCGCGTCCCCTTGTGCCTGCATCGCGCGACGGTATTCTTGCCATGCCCCGTATAAGGATCATGCGCATGCCCTTGTCCCAATCCGTCGTGAAATGGTCGCTGCGCGCGGGGTTCGCGGCCGCGCTGGGGCTGAGCATCCTGTTCGGCGCCCGCACGGTTCTGTCGGCCTTGTACTGGAACGACCCGCGCCACAGCGATCAGGTCATCGAGGGCTGGATGCCGGTCGGCTATATCGGCCGTTCGTGGCAGATCCCCCGCGAGGTTCTGGGCGAGGCGCTGGCTCTGGGCCCTGAAGAGCGCGGACGCCACAGCCTTGCGCAGATCGCCGAGCGACGTGGCGTTCCGGTCGCGGTTCTCGCCACGCAGATCATGACCGCGATCGACGCATTCCGCGCGCAACAAGGCCAGACGCCGGGCGGGGCCTCGAATGACTGACACCCTGTTTGCGCTGGTCTCGGATTGGGGGGCGCTGGCGCTGGCGCTTGTCACCTTTCTGTCCTGCCTTGCGATCCCGGTTCCGTCGTCAATGATGATGCTCGCGGCGGGCGCCTTTGCGGCCTCGGGGGATCTGGTGCTGGTGCAGGTGTCCGGCGCGGCGCTGGCAGGGGCGGTGCTGGGCGATCAAGCCGGGTACCAGATCGGCAGGCTGGGGTTTTCCGCGGCCGAAGGCTGGCTGGTGCGCCAACCGATGCGCGCATCGGTGCTGGCGCGGGCACGGGCGACGGTGCACGACAAGGGCGGCATCGCCGTTTTCCTCAGCCGCTGGATGTTCAGCGTCCTGGGCCCCTACGTGAACCTCATCGCGGGTGGCGCAAGCATGCGGTGGACGACCTTTACGCTCATGGGCATCGCGGGTGAAATCGTCTGGGTCGTGGTCTATGTCGGGGTCGGGTATTCCGCGGGCAGCCAGTTGTCGCAAGTCACTGACCTGTTGACCAACGTCTCGGGCCTCGCGACCTCGTTGCTGGTGACCGTGGTGCTGGGCGTGATGCTGCTGCGGCGGCAAAGGCGTCGCCGCGCCTGAGCACAGCCGGCGCTACCCCTGCGCGCGCTCTTCCAGGTCCAGCCACTCTTCCTCGGCGGCGCTCAGCGCCGCCTGTCGCTGGCCCAGCATCTCGGTCGCCCGAGCCGCCTTCACGGGCTCGCGGGTATACAGGCCCGCATCCGACAGGAGATCCGACAGCTTGGCGATCTCGGCCTCCAGCC
>JAGRMK010000550.1 GCA_020441345.1 Paracoccaceae bacterium | reverse complement strand
ATCATCGGCAACACGGTGCTTTATGGGGCAACCGACGGCAAGCTGTTCGCTGCCGGCCGCGCGGGCGAACGGTTCGCGGTGCGCAACTCGGGCGCGCAGGTTGTGGTCGAGGGCTGTGGCTCGAACGGGTGCGAGTACATGACTGGCGGGGTGGCGGTGATCCTGGGCTCGATCGGTGCCAATTTCGGCGCCGGGATGACCGGCGGCATGGCCTATGTCTATGACCCGGACGGGCTTGCTGCGGATCTGCTGAACATGGAAACCTTGGTCGCCAACCCGGTGACCGTGGACCATTGGGAAGCACAGCTGAAATCGCTTATCGAGCAGCATGTGCGCGAAACCGAAAGCACCAAGGCCGCCGAGATCCTGCGCCGCTGGGACGTGGAAAAGGCACGGTTCGTGCAGATCTGCCCCAAGGAGATGCTGATCCACCTGCCGCATCCGCTGGTGGTCGAACCCTCGGCGATGCCCGCCGAATGAGCACGTGATCGGGCGGTCCCACGGGGCCGCCCGGTTCCGTTACATCGACGCCAGGCCGACGACGTAATTCTTGCCATAGGCCTTGGCGCATTTCGGGCAGGTCGAATAGTAGAACCAGATATCCGCGTCGGGCTTCCCGCGCTCGGCGGCCAGGGTTTTCATCGTGTGATACCAGCCGCTCATGTCGCCGAACGGCCCTTCGAAGACATGTGTGAAGAAATCGCCGGACAGCGTGGTCATCTGCTCTTCCGGCACATCGGCGCCGGCGGCGAACAGGTGTTCGCTTTTCCACGGCGAGGTGTCGCGTGACAACACGATGAACTCTTTGGGGTCATGCGCCCCGGCATCGACCAGATGCCGGTTCACGCGGCCAAAAACCTTTCCCATATTCAACGGCACATGCATCGCGCTGCGCACCTCGGCGCGCACGAAGCGTTTGTCTCGGAAATGCAGATCGACATCTTGCCAGTCTTCGGGATGAAACCGTGGGCAACAGTTGGTGGGGTTGTCGTCCATATGCAGCGGCGGAACGTGGTTGGTGTCCATTGCAGCTCCTCCTCTCAGAAGGCGTTTAGTCTTGGCCCCGGCATCGCGGGCCGCAATGATCCCCGTCATGGCGCATGAAAAAAGGGGCCGGTTTCCCGGCCCCTTTTCCTGAGTCGCGCGTGCAGCGTCTTACATCTCGTCGCCGTCGATCCGGGCCAGGGTATGCCACATCCCACCGCCAACCTGGCTGATGAAGATGTCGTTTGCACCCTGGTGGTCGGTCGCGCTGAAGTCGATATGCGTGCCCAGCAGCGGATCATCGTAATCCAGCGATTCCATTCCGGCGATGAACCCTTCGGTGGTCAGATCGGGGCCAGCGGCCTCAAGCGCCATCACCACTTGCTGTGCCGCGGTATAGCCGAGCATCGCAAAGCCGCTGGCCGGCTGGCCATAGCGGGCTTCGTAAGCTGCGATGAACGCGGCCGGTGCCTCTTCGGTGGCACGCGCACGCAGATCCTGCCAGCCAGCCGCGGCATAGAGACCGTCGGTCACGCCACCCGGCACCATCGCGACCGGCTCAAGGAAGCCCGCCGAGGTGGTCAGGAAGCTGACGTCATCCCAGCCCAGCTGCTTTGCCGTGCCGACCACGGTGATGCCGGCACGAACGCCCAGCGCCATCGTCACGATCTGGCACCCGGCAGAGCGCAGGCGGCTGACGGCGCCGACAAAGTCCTGGTCATCGGGGCGGTGGGTGGTTTCGTCGACAAAGTTCATACCCAGGCGGGCGGCACTTTCACGCGAGGACAGGGCGATTTCTTCGCCGAAATCGGTCGGCAGATACATCGAACAGACATTCGTCGCGCCGGTTTCACCCTGCAGATACTCAAGCCCCATCGAGACCTGGTCATAGTAGCTGGAGAACGACGAGAAGTTCATCAGCGGCGGCTCAGGCAGGATAGCGCGGGCGGCAGTCAGCGGGGCGATGTTCGGAACGCCGCGACGCTCCATCAGCGGATAATGCGCCAGGTTGTGCGGCGTGCCGAGGTTCAGCAGCATCGCAAAGACCTGATCGCGCTCAATCAGCTTGTTATAGCCCTGGGTCGCACGAGGCAGCTGATAGCCGTGATCCTCGACCATGTAGTTGATCCGGCGGCCATGCACGCCGCCATTCTCGTTGACCATGTCGAAATAGAGATTCGCACCGGCGACGGCCGGCGTCGAAACGGCCGCGAACACGCCCGACAGGTCATGCACGCCACCGATGCGGATTTCATCGTCGGTTACACCGCGGGTCTGGGCCTG
>JAGRMK010000061.1 GCA_020441345.1 Paracoccaceae bacterium | reverse complement strand
GAGGCGCCCGCTGGCATCGACACATAGGTCGTGCCGGAAATCACCGAATGCGGGTGGATGTGCGAGGCATGCATTCCGCCCTGGGGCAGGATGTTGATCCAAAGATCTTCAAGCTTCAGCTTGTGACCGTCCAGATCGAATTGCAGATCCTCGGCGAAGGCCGCGACGTGCTTGTCCAGCACCTTGACCAATGCCTTGAAGATCGGGAACCGCCAGGGCAGATCGGTCAGCGAGGCATAGCTTGTATAGCCGGGATAGCCGTTTTCCTCGCACCAGTCCTGGCCCGCCTCATCGTCTTCGGCGATGGAATAGCACGACCCCTCCAGCTCTTGCTGGTCGATGGGTTTGCCGAACTCGGACAGTCTGGCACGGTAAAGGCGGGTCGCGAACAGCGAGTCGATCTGTGACATGTGCATTGTGATAGCGCAGGCCCCAGCGCAATGCGAGGGGTCTGGGGCCTGTGCTTGCCGCGACCTCACGCCGGTTGGCCCGTGCTTGTCAGTGGTGCCCGAGCAGGTCTGACTCAAGGCCGTTTTCGGAGATGCGCAGGTCAGCGACGGTCAGGGACTGACCGCCGGCCACGCGGGCAATGACCTGATCGCCCGCCATGATATTGGCGCCGGTTCCATCCTCCCAGACTTCGATTGACAGCGTTGCTGCGGGGTTTGATACCGATCCGCCCTCTTGGGTGATGAACCCGGCTTCCAGATAGATGACATCCTCTTCGGGGTTGAAATCCGTGATGATCGACGCCGTCAGGTCAAAGCCCGCGCCGGTCCCAGCCCCGTTGTATTGTGACAACGACAGACCGATCGTGTCCGCCCCGGCACCGCCGGTGATGACATTGCCATTGGTGGAAAGGATGATGTCGTCGCCCGCGCCACCGCTGAGCGTGCTCATCGTGCCCGCTTCTTCCTGGTCAAGGTCATCCGCAAACCGGCCAGTGCCGAACAGCAAATCGTCGCCGTCACCGCCATCAATTACATCGCCATGAAAGCCGTAAATCGTGTCATCGCCGCCATTTCCGAAAATCGTTTCGACAGCGTCAAAGTCGTTTCGGATCACATTCCCACCATCACCGTCAGAAAACCGGCCGCCATTGGTTTGCACCACCACGAGGGCCTCATTCAAATCTGCGGTCGAGGCTCCGTTCACAGCAGCCAGATGCCGATCACCGGAATAAATGTCCGTGCCCGTTCCATCCTCGCGCTCAACATACCTCAGGGACAGCTCGTCGCCATCAACGGCCTGTGCGTGGATCGCGCTGATGCTGTCTTCGTCGGGGTCGAAATCGGCGACAAGCAGAGGCACGCCCGCGCGTGTCGACAAGTGCAGCTCGAATGTGTCGCGCCCCGCACCGCCCACCAGCGTCGATTCATCCCCGCCGCGTAAAAAGTCATCGCCGGCACCCCCATGCAGCAAGTTTGCACCTTGCGTATCCAGCAGCGAGTCATTGCCGCCGCCGCCGTAGAGGGCGTCATCACCGGCCTCGCCCCAGAACACGTTGCGCTCTTCACCACCAAGGGCCGTGTCATCGCCATCACCAAGGTAGACCACGCTCAGATCCGCGCCGTCTGCAACGACAAGGTCATCACCACCCCCTGTATTCAGCCTGTGGTTCGATCCTGTCAGCCGGTATTCGTCTGCGTCGGCAGTGTCTGAATCATCGGTCTCGCCGCCGTTTTGGTCGATCAGAATGGCGTCGTCGCCTAGCTCTGGGGGCAGCGGCGGGGTGTAATCGGGGTCTTCGCCGTCAGGGCCGAGATCCCCGTCAGTGTCCGCATCCTGCCCTACCAGGGAAAAGACCAAACCAAGCAACAGCAAACCTAGCAGCGCAGCCATATTACTCCCCCACAAGTTAACACACAGACAGCCATAGATTGATACGGCATGCGCCTGGATGGCAACCCGGCACGCACGGTTGCGCGGTTTGTCGTCAAAATCGAAACAATCGCACGCAGGCCGATTTCCTGCCTATTCCACACCCGCCCCCTTGCTTTGAGCGGGCGCGGCGCGTATAGGGCCACATCGTGCGGATTCTGGCGACGGAATCAGCACGTTTATCATTGAGCCACCAGGTCCTCGGTGACCCTGCCAAACAGGGGCCCACTGGTGATGTTGAAAGGAAAAAGGCGATGAACGCCGCAGAACTGCGTAACAAGACGCCCGATCAGCTGCGCGCTGATCTGGTTTCCCTGAAGAAAGAGGCTTTCAACCTCCGCTTTCAGGCCGCCACCAACCAATTGGAAAACACCGCCCGTCAGCGCGCCGTGCGCCGCGATGTGGCCCGTGTGCAGACCATCCTGAACCAAAAAGCCGCTGAAGCGGCGGCGAACTGAGGAGCACGCATATGCCCAAACGCATCCTGTCTGGCACCGTGACCTCGGACAAGAACGA
>JAGRMK010000060.1 GCA_020441345.1 Paracoccaceae bacterium | reverse complement strand
CCTGACCGACGCCGTCGAGGCCGGCGTGGACGGATTGATCATCGTCGACCTGCCCCCCGAAGAGGACGCGGAACTCTGCCTGCCCGCACAGCAGGCCGGAATGAACTTTATCCGGCTGGCGACCCCGACAACCGATGACAAGCGCCTGCCAAAGGTGCTGACCAACACGTCGGGGTTTGTCTATTACGTGTCGATCACCGGGATCACCGGCGCGGCGGCTGCGCAGGCCGTCGACGTGGCGCCCGAAGTGGCGCGGATCAAGGCCAAGACCGATCTGCCGGTCATCGTAGGCTTCGGCATCACCACCCCCGAGGCCGCGCAGAGCATCGCCTCGGTGGCGGATGGCTGCGTTGTCGGCTCGGCCATCGTCAAGGAAATCGGCGCGGGCAAGCCGGTTGCAGAGGTCCTGGCCTTCGTTGCCAGCCTGGCCGACGGCGCGCATCGCGGCTGAACGGATACAGGCATTGCTGTGCCGCCTTGGATCGAAGATCACGGAATAAGGGGCGTAGGCACGGGCTTTGCCCAAGGCTGCGTTTTTCCAATTCGTTAACTTGCGCGGTCAACCACGCGTTGCTACGCTGGCGGGTACTCCCAGTAGCGTAGTGATAGAAAGGACCGACCAATGAATAAATACTTGCGTCGCGCCAATCGGACGATTGCCGCCACTTTCGGGTTCGCAGCGATCCTGGCTTCGTTTTCAACGGCAGCGCAGGCACAACTCCAACGTCGAATCATTATCCAGAACGATTGCAATTCGGCAATCCGGCTGCTGATCCGCCATGCCGACGGGTATCGGAACTGGCACATGCACGGCTGGTTCAACATTGATCCCTATGAAACGACGGGGCTCACTTCGCGCGGCCAGCGGCTGACGCAGTCGGACAATCATACCCTGTATTTCTACGCAGAATCGACCGACTCGCGCGGGTATCTTTGGGACGGCGACCAATATCACGAATGGAATGGCGTCAACTACGGGCTGCGCCGCGCCAACGTGACCGCCCAGGGCACCGAGCTGCGGACCCGCATCACCTGCTCCAACTGACCGGCGTTCCGGGTCCGGGACGCACAAGCAAGGGGGGGCCGGCGGCCTGTGCAATTGATCCGCACACCAAGGCCCTGATACCCTGCCCAACCCCGGGGGCCGGGGTTGGGATCTGTGCCCCCCTTTTTCGCCGTTCACACCCATGGGTCTTCCGCGGTCGAGCGGTTGATCGCGTGATGCCCCTGTCTTGCAACCCGGACAGCACGGCGCGCGCCGGCGTGTCAGGTCGTGTTTCAGCGCCGCACCCCCCTTGTTGGCACCCGCTCTGAAACCAGCCGCCCCCCTTGCAGTCGGCCAGGACGCGACCGCCGCCTGCCCGACTGGACGCTTGCCAGACAATTCCCCCGATGGTAAACAAACTTTACCAATTTGCCATGAGGGATCCATGCCTGTCATCACCACCATCGAGGATCTGCGCAGGATCTACGAGCGTCGCACGCCCCGCATGTTCTATGACTACTGCGAATCCGGCAGCTGGACCGAACAGACGTTCCGCGAAAACACCAGCGACTTCAGCAAGATACGCCTTCGCCAACGGGTCGCGGTGGATATGAACAACCGGTCGACCAAAAGCACGATGATCGGCGAGGACGTGGCAATGCCCGTCGCGCTGGCCCCGGTCGGTCTGACCGGGATGCAATGCGCCGACGGCGAGATCAAGGCCGCCAAGGCCGCCGAGGCATTCGGCGTGCCCTTCAGCCTGTCGACAATGTCGATCTGCTCGATCGAGGACGTGGCCGAAAACACCACCCGCCCCTTCTGGATGCAGGTCTACACGCTGAAAGACGACGATTTCATGCGGCGCCTGTTTGATCGCGCCCGTGATGCCAATTGCTCGGCGGCGATCATTACCGTCGATCTGCAATTGCTGGGCCAGCGCCACAAGGATCTGAAGAACGGCCTCAGCGCCCCGCCCAAGCTGACGCCGAAATCGGTGGCCAACATGATGACCAAGGTGCAATGGGGCCTTGGCATGCTGGGCACCAAGCGCCGGTTCTTCGGCAATATCGTCGGCCATGCCAAAGGGGTAAAAGACCCCAGTTCGCTGTCGACCTGGACGGCGGAATCCTTTGACCAGTCGCTCGACTGGGACCGCATCCGCGAATTCCGCAAGATGTGGGACCGCAAGCTGATCATCAAGGGCATCCTGGATGTCGAGGACGCCAAGCAGGCGCTGAATGTCGGGGCCGATGCGATCGTCGT
>JAGRMK010000059.1 GCA_020441345.1 Paracoccaceae bacterium | reverse complement strand
GCCGCCGCTGCCCTTGGACCCTTTGGATCCCTTGCTGCCCCTGGACCCTTTCTTCCCTTTGGATCCCTTGGAGCCGCCCTTGCCCCGGCGACCACCATGTCCGTGGTCCGAGTCGGTCGCATCGTCATAGTCTGGCAAGTCGAGTGGTAAACCGGTCATCCCGTTTCCTTTTCTGCTGTGAAGGGTCAAGACGCCAAGCCGAACCTCCCCCCAGGAAGCCATGACTGCGGCAGCGGCAAAGGTAGCAACGATTCAAAAAAACAAAAATATTTTCGTTATTTTTCCGTTAATTGCGCTTTCATTGCCCATCGAATCGCGAACGAAACGCGGCATGATTCCGGGATTGTCCTGATCGGGGAAACGCCATTCTGATGGCCACCGGCGAATCACCGCCGTCAATCAGTCACAGTTTGGCCGCGATTCGCGAACAGACTGCGCAGCGCCTCTTTGACCAACCCGGAGACCGCCGTGCCATCACCCCGCGCTTCGCGCAAGGACCGCATTCGCAAGAGCGCCGAAACGATGTTTGGCCAGCGCGTCACAGAAGTGAGCGCTCCGGGCGGGTCAGGACGGGCCAGCCTGCGATTCCATTTTCAGGACCAGACCGTCATCGGCACGCTCAGACCGAATTTCCGACGCACGCACCTGGAAGCCCATGTGCTGCGCGCGCTGGCCCCGCATTGCTCGGACATCCCGCTATGCCTTGGTGTCGATGGTGCGGTGTTGTTTCAATCGGATGTCGGATCGCGACGCCTGAACACAGAACTGTTCACGGCCACCCCCACACGGCAGGTCGCGCTGACGGCCGAGGCCATTGCCGCGATTTTCCGCATCCAGGCTGCCGCGCGAAAGACCACGTTATGCGATACCCTGCCGCATCTGGGCAACAACCCAGACTGGCTGCGCAATCTGGTCGAAGGCGCCGAGACGTTGGTGCCTTTCGCCGGTGATCTGCCTGACAGCTTCGATGCGGCTGCGGTCGCCGGGCGCTTGACCCATGCCGGGCTCCAGTTCGTCAAATGGGACTGCCGGACCGGGAACGCGGCGCTTGATCCGCACGATCGCCTGCGCTGGTTCGATTTCGAATACGCCGGCCTGCGGCATGGCGCCGAGGATCTGGCCTGGCTGATCGGCGACGAATCCCAACCGCTCGACGGCCCGATGCTGGAGGCGATCATCAGCGACGCGCTGGATGCCGATCCGCCCGGCGGGCGCGAAGACTACATGGACTACCTGGCGGTCTATACCGTATTCCACATCTTGCAACGGCTGGACCTGATCCTGTCCGAAGCGCGGTCGCGCGGCTGGCTCAAGATCCAGCGCGTGCTGGACCGCGACGATGTGGGCGTGCATCCGCAATTTGCCGCGCATCTGTGCCGGGTTGGCGCGCATTTCGCCGACCGCTCCCGGTTGACGGCCATGCTGACCGCGCATTTCACAGCAGCGGCGGCGACCTTCGACAGGATCTTGAAAACCGGGCGCGCTTAGACCCCAAGGTCACTTAATCAACCAAAGTGCCCCAGAGATCATAATCACTCGCCTCATCGACAGTCACATTCACGATATCGCCGATTGTCAGATCTTCGAAACCTTCGTCGATGAACAGGTTGCCGTCGATCTCGGG
>JAGRMK010000006.1 GCA_020441345.1 Paracoccaceae bacterium | reverse complement strand
CGCCCTTGATGAACTGCACCACTGCGCAGGGCATTCCATGGGCAATACAGCGCAGGATCATGCCAAACCCCGACGATGATTTCCCCTTGCCCGGCCCGGTGTGCACGATGATCAGGCCCTTTTCGCCCTGCCGCTGCTCCATCATCTTGTCGCGCGCGGCCTTGATCTTTTGCATCTTCTCTTTGTGGCGGTCGCCGTCGGTATCCATCGGGTCGCTTCCTTGCTTGACTCACCCAGCCGCACGGCGCATGTCCTCCGGGCTGGTGCCTGTTGTTTGACAGGTGAAAAGGGAATGCGACAGGGGACAATTTCAACCCCCAAAGCGCAGCCGCCCCCGCGACCGTGACCGGAGAGGTCGCCCAAAGCCACTGACCCGCCGGGTCGGGAAGGCCGGGCAGCCGACGGGGAGACCCCCGAAATCCGCAAGCCGGGAGACCTGCCAGCCCGTGACAATACCTGCCGGACGGGGTGTTCCGGTGACGGGTTCGGCGCATGCCATCCCGCCGCTTTCCCCGTTCCAACGACGAAAGACGCGCATGAGCGAGCCGATCGAACTTCTGGTCTGCGTGACCTGCCGCCATCTGGACGCGCCCGCCGACCCTGAGCGGCCGCGTCCCGGTCGTCTGCTGGCCGATGCGCTGGCCGGGCGGATGCCCGAGGGCGTGATCCTGCGCGAGACCGAGTGCCTGTCGAATTGCAAGAGCGGCTGCACCGTGGCGCTGCGCGGACCCGGGCGCTGGACCTATGTTTACGGCAACCTCGACGCCGCGCAGGCTGAAACTGTGGCCGAGGGCGCGGTGAAATTCCGCGACGCGCCTGCCGGCCTTGTGCCCTGGCGCGACCGCCCCGACCATTTCCGCAAGAACTGCATCGCCCGTATTCCACCGCTGGAGGCCCAATGACCACACTCGCCAAAACCCCCGTCACCGTGATCACCGGCTTCCTTGGCTCTGGCAAGACCACGCTGATTTCGCACCTGATCCGCAACGCGGGCGGGCGGCGGCTGGCCGTGGTGGTCAATGAATTCGGCACGCTGGGGGTGGATGGCGAGATCCTGAAATCCTGCGCGATCCCCGATTGCCCGGCGGAAAACATCGTCGAGCTGGCGAATGGCTGCATCTGCTGCACGGTTGCCGATGATTTCGTGCCGACCGTCGAGGCGCTGCTGGCGATGGAGCCACGCCCCGATCACATCCTGATCGAAACTTCTGGCCTCGCGCTGCCGAAACCGCTGTTGAAGGCATTCGACTGGCCCGCGATCCGCAGCCGCATCACCGTCGATGGCGTCATTGCCCTGGCCGATGCCGAGGCCGTCGCGGCGGGCCGGTTCGCCCCGGACCTCGCCGCCGTCGAGGCCCAGCGCGCCGCCGATGACAGCATCGACCATGAGACCCCGCTGTCCGAGGTGTTCGAGGATCAGATCTCCTGCGCGGATGTCGTTCTGCTGACGAAATGCGATCTGGCCGGGGCGGACGGCATCGCCAAGGCTCGCGCCGTGATCGAGGCCGAAGCCCCGCGCAAGCTGCCGGTGGTCGAAGTGACCGAGGGGGTGATCGACGCGTCGGTGATCCTGGGGCTGGACGCCAAGGCCGAGGATGATCTGGCCGCCCGCCCCTCGCATCACGACGGGCACGATGACCACGAACACGACGATTTCGACACCGTGGTCGTGCAACTGCCCGAGGTGGACGATCTGAACGCGCTGGCCGCAAGGATCGAACAGATGGCGCGCGATCTCGATATCCTGCGCGTCAAAGGCTATGTTGCCGTCACCGGCAAACCGATGCGCGCGCTGGTTCAGGCGGTGGGCGCACGGGTGCGACACCAGTTCGACCGCCCCTGGGCCAATGGTGAACAGCGCGTCACCCGACTGGTGGTGATTGCCGAACACGACCGTATCGACGCCGCCAAGATCCACGCCGCCTTGGGGGCCTGACGCCCGCCGCAGGGAACCCGCGCCATGCATGTCATCTTCCGCGAAAGCCACGGGCTAGAAGAAACGGCAACGCCGACCGATCTGGGGCAGACGCCCGCCGATCTGGTGGTGCTGTCGTTCTCTGACAGCGATCTTGGCGCTTTTGCGGCGGGGTGGCGGCGGGCGAAGGGCGCATTGCCGACGCTGCGGCTGGCCAATCTTGTCGCGCTTAAGCATCCGCTGTCGGTCGATACCTATGTCGAAAACACGTTGGCCGGGGCGCGGGGTATCCTGATCCGGCTGATCGGCGGTGTGCCCTATTGGTCTTACGGGTTGCAGCAGGTGCAGGCCCTGGCGCAACGGCATGGCATCGCGCTGGCCGTCCTGCCCGCCGATGGCCGCCCGGATGAGCGTCTGGACGAAATCAGCACCCTGCCGGTGTCCACCCTGCGGCGGTTGCAGCATCTGTGCGATCAGGGCGGCGCGGTGGCGGCGCAGGCTGCGCTGCAACAGATGGCGCTTGCGGCTGGCCTCTATGCCGCGCCGGTGCGCGGCGTCCGCGCCTTGCCCGAGGTCGGCGGCTGGACCCCGCAGGGCGTCACCTGCCCCGCCGCGCTGGCCCTCGGCACCCGCCCACGCATCGTTCTGACGTTCTATCGCGCCTATCTGACCGCCGCCGACACGCATCCACTGGACGCCATCGCGCAGGCGTTTGACGCGGCCGGGTTTGATGTCGTGGGCCTCTTTGCCCCCTCGCTGAAAGCTCCGAACGCGCGCGGCTGGTTGCGGCGCTGGATCGCTGCGCTGGCGCCGGTCGCGGTGGTCAATGCCACCGCGTTCTCGGCACAGGGCGAAGGCGGCACCCCCCTCGATGCGGGTAATGTGCCGGTGTTCCAGATCGCGCTGGCAACGAATGGCCGCAAAGCCTGGGCCGAGGCCGAGCGCGGCCTCTCGCCCGCGGATCTGGCGATGCATGTCGTCTTGCCCGAGGTTGACGGCCGCGTCTTTGGCGGCGTCGTGAGCTTCAAGGACACCGGCGCCCGCGACCCGGACCTGCAATTCGCGCGATGGGAACACCGCGCCGACCCCGCGCAAATCTCCGCGCTGGTCGATCAGGTGCAGGGCTGGGTGCGACTGGCGCAATCCCCAAGGGCAGAGCGGCGCGTGGCGCTGGTTCTCAGCACCTATCCCGGCAAGGATTGGCAAATGGCGCATGCCGTCGGGCTGGATGCTCTGGCCTCGGCGCAGGCAATCCTGGCCGATCTTGGCGCGCAAGGCTACACGGTCACTGACGCCGATCCTCGCGATCTGGACACCGCCCGCATCGCGTTTTCGCAAAATGAGTACCAGACCCTGCTGGCCGGTTTGCCCGCGCCGCTGCGCGCCGACCTGCACGCTGCCTGGGGGCCGCCCGAATCCGACCCTGACTGCACCGACGGCATGTTTCGGTTCAAGGCGCTGCGTGCCGGAAAGGCCCTGATCGCGTTGCAACCCGAACGCGGCGCGCCCATCCAGCGCGATGACGAGTATCACGACCTCTCGCGGTGCCCGCGGCATGCCTATGTTGCGTTCTATCTATGGCTGGCGTCGCAGGCCGACAGCCTCGTGCATATCGGCGCGCACGGCACGCTGGAATGGCTGCCGGGCAAGTCCGTGGCCCTCTCTCCCGCCTGCTGGCCTGCCGCCCTGACACGGGGCCTGCCGGTGATCTATCCGTTCATCGTCAACGATCCCGGCGAGGCCGCGCAGGCCAAGCGCCGGATCGGCGCGGTGACACTGGGCCATGTGCCGCCACCGATGACACAGGCTCAAGCCGGCGCGGGGATGACCCGGCTGGAAACCCTGCTTGACGAGTTTTCCAATGCCGACGGGCTGGACCCCGCGCGGCGTGACCGGCTGCAAGCGGGCATCCGCGAGGAAGCGCAGGCGCTGGGGCTGGAGGACGAGCTGGGGCTGAACTCTGCGACCAGTCTTGCCGAGGCAATCACCCGCATCGACCGCTTCGTTTGCGATGTCAAGGAAAGCCAGTTCGGCGACGGGCTGCATGTTTTTGGCACCGGCGATTACGGGGCGGCGGAACGGGCCGGGCTATGCGCCGCTCTGGCCGGCCGCTGGGTCGCCCCTGGCCCCTCAGGCAGCCCGTGGCGGGGACGCCGCGATGTTCTCCCAACCGGCCGAAACCTCTTTACCACCGACCCCCGCGCCGTGCCGACCCGCGCCGCCCATGCCCAGGGCGTTACGCTGGCTGAGGAGCTGGTGCGCCGCCATTTGCAGGACCACGGCGATTATCCGCGCGGGCTGGTGGTCGATCTGTGGGGCTCTGCGACGATGCGCACGGCGGGCGAGGAATTCGCCATGGCGCTGCATCTTCTGGGCGCGAAACCCGTTTGGGACGCGGGTTCGGGACGTGTGTCGGGGGTCGAGATCCTGCCAATCGCCGAACTGGACCGCCCGCGTCTGGACGTGACGTTGCGCGTGTCCGGTCTGTTCCGCGACGTGTTTCCCGACCTCGCCGCGTTGTTCGGCAGCGCCGTGCAGGCGCTGGCCGCGCGGGACGAGGCGCGCGACTGGAACCCCTACGCGGGTCGCAGCGATCTGGCACGGGTCTATGGTCCGACGCCGGGACACTATGGCATGGGCATGAACGACGCGCCCGACACCTATACCGAGGCCGCGCGCAAGGCGGCTGGAGAGGCCTGGCTCAAGGCCAGCAGTCACGCGCTGGATACCGGCGCCGCCGACGCCGAGGGGCTGTCGGCGCGGGTGCGCAACGCGGATGCCTTCGTTCATCTCCAGGATCTGCCCGAGACCGATCTGCTGCTGGCCGCCGATTACGCCACCCACGAAGCCGGGTTCGCCGCTGCGCAGGGCATCACAGGGGGCAAGGCCGCGCTTTATCATCTGGATGCGCGCGACCCCGCCAACCCCACGGCCCGCACCCTGACCGAGGAAATCGCCCGGGTCGTGAGGGCCCGTGCCGCCAATCCCAAATGGATCGACGGGATGATGCGCCACGGGTTCCGGGGCGGTGCGGAAATTGCCGCGACGCTGGATCATCTGGGTGCCTTTGCCCATCTCGCAGCTGCCGTGCCGGCGCAGCTGATCGACCTCTATCACGAGGCAACACTGGGCCGGGACGACGTGCGCGCGTTTCTGGCCCGCGAGAACCCGCAGGCGCTGGCAGCGATGGAGGCACGCTTTGCCGCGCTGCACGCGGCGGGGCTTTGGGCGACGCGGCGCAACTCCATTCTGGCGGGGTTGGGGACATGAGTTTCGCGGTCAAGGGCTGGTGCCCCGGCGCGCACAGGCCGATGCTGTCGGGCGATGGCTATGTCGTGCGGGTCCGCCCCCGGCTGGCGCGCCTGTCCACCGCGCAGGCGCAGGGTCTGTGCGCGGCGGCCGAGGCCCATGGCGCCGGGCTGATCGACCTGACCAACCGCGCGAATATTCAGATACGGGGCGTGGCCGAAACCGCATGGACCGGCTTGATCGCCGATCTGGAGCATTTGGACCTGCTGGACCCCGACGCCGCAACCGAAACCCGGCGCAATATCGTGGTGACGCCGTTCTGGACCGATGGCGATGATACCCAACGCCTCGCCAACGAACTGATGGCCCGTCTGCATGACCTGCCCAGCCTGCCGCCCAAGATGGGCTTTGCCATCGACGCCGGCACGGGGCCGGTGCTGGGCGGTGTTTCCGCCGATTTCCGCATCGAGCGCGGGGCCTCCGGTGCGCTGATCCTGCGTGCCGAAGGGCGCGCGACGGGCACGCCCCTGCGCCCTGGCGCCGAAATCGACACCTTGATCCGGCTGGCACACTGGTTCGTGGACAGCAGCGGGCCAGAGGCGGGCCGCATGGTGCGCCACGCCGCCCCGCTGCCCGATTGGGCCGCGCAGACCGAGGCCCCCGCCCCTGCCCACTTGCCGCTGCGCCCCGGCCGGCACCCGATGGGCGCGGCGCAGGGCTTTGCCTTCGGGCAGGTCCGGGCGCGGGATCTGGCACGCGCCCTCACCGACAGCGGCGCGGCGGCGTTGCGCGTGACACCCTGGCGCGTGGCACTGCTGGAAACCGGCGTGCCCGGTCCGCGCAATGGGTTGCTGTGGGATGCCGACGCCCCCGAACTGCGCGTCGATGCCTGCCCCGGCGCGCCCTTTTGCCCGCAGGCCAGCGTGGAAACCCGCGATCTCGCCCGCCGCCTCGCGCCCCATGTGACCGGGCGGTTGCATGTGTCCGGCTGTGCCAAGGGCTGCGCCCGCATGACCGCGGCGGACACCGTGGTGATCGGCCAGGACGGCCGCTATGCCCTTGCCCAAAACGCCCGCGCCGGGGACACCCCCGCGCAAACCGGCCTCAGCGCCGACCAGATCCTTGCCCATTTCGGAGCCGCATGAATGCCCTATGAATACCAGACCGACGGCGCCGCGATCTACCGCCAGTCCTTTGCCACGATCCGCGACGAAGCGGATCTGGCCCGGTTCGACGCCGACGAGGAACAGGTCGCGGTGCGCATGATCCACGCGGCCGGGATGGTCGGACTGGAAGAATTCATTCATTTCTCGCCTGGATTCGTTTCTGCCGCCCGCAGCGCGCTGGAACAGGGCGCGCCGATCCTGTGTGACGCGCGCATGGTGTCCGAGGGGATCACGCGGTTCCGCCTGCCCGCCGACAACGCGGTCCTCTGCACGCTGCACGACCCGGCGGTGCCGGGCATGGCGAAAGAGATGGGCAACACCCGGTCCGCCGCCGCGCTGGAACTCTGGCGCCCGCATCTTGGCGGCGCCGTGGTGGCGATCGGCAACGCGCCGACCGCGCTCTTTCACTTGTTGAACATGCTCGAAGACCCGGCCTGCCCGCGCCCTGCCGCGATCATTGGCTGCCCCGTGGGGTTTGTCGGCGCGGTCGAATCGAAAGACGCGCTTTGGGCCGCGCAGCCCGTGCCCAGCGTCATCGTCAAGGGGCGGCTGGGCGGTTCGGCGATCACCGTCGCCGCAATCAATGCCATCGCGAGCCGCATGGAATGAGCGGCACAGTTCATGGCGTGGGCCTTGGCCCCGGATCGCCCGACCTGATGAGTGTGCGCGCCGACCGGCTGGTGCGGGGCGCGCGGCATGTTGCCTATTTCCGCAAGGCCGGGCGGCAGGGGCAGGCGCGGCGCATCGTCGAGGGGATGCTGCGCACCGATGTTGTCGAATTCCCGATGGATTATCCCGTCACGACCGAGATCCCACTGGACGACCCGCGTTATGCCGTTTCGTTGGCCGCGTTCTACCACAAGAGCGCCGGGCATCTGCGGGGGTTGGCCGAGGCGGGCGAGGATGTGGTTGTCCTGTGCGAGGGGGATCCGTTTTTCTACGGCTCGTTCATGCACCTCCATTCGCGCCTGACCGCTCACGTCCCGGTGCAGGTGGTGCCCGCGATCACCGGCATGTCGGCGGCCTGGACCGCCACCGGCGCACCGATCACCTGGGGCGATGACGTGCTGACGGTGGCCCCCGCCACCCTGCCCGAGGATGAGCTGTCGCGCCGCATCGCCCAGACCGACGCGCTGGTGGTGATGAAGATCGGCCAGAACCTGGCGAAGCTGAAACGCGCGATCGCTGCGGCGGGACGGATGGATGCCGCCTGGCTGGTCGAATATGCGGCAATGCCCGAACAGCGGGTCATTCCGCTGGCCGAGGCGGAAACCGCGCCCTATTTTTCCATCGCGATCATACACGGACAGGGGCGCAGGCCATGAGCGGCTGGGTGGTGATTGCCGGGCTCGGCCCCGGGAACGAGGACATGGTGACGCCCGAGGTGCGCGCGACCCTGGACCAGGCAACCGATGTCGTGGGATATTTCCCCTATGTCGCCCGCGTCGCGCCGCGCGACGGCCTGACGCTGCACGGCAGCGACAACCGCGTCGAACTGGACCGTTCGCGGCACGCGCTGAGCATGGCCGCCGAGGGCCGCCGCGTGGTCGTGGTCTCGTCGGGCGATCCGGGAGTCTTTGCCATGGCCTCGGCGGTGTTCGAGGCGCTGGAGGCCGGGCCCGAGGCCTGGCGCGCGCTGGAGATCCGCGTTCTGCCCGGCATCACCGCGATGCTGGCGGCGGCAGCGGCGGCGGGCGCGCCTTTGGGGCACGATTTTTGCACCATCAACCTGAGCGACAACCTGAAGCCCTGGGCGCTGATCGAAAAGCGGCTGCGGCTGGCGGCGGAAGCCGATTTCGCGATGGCCTTCTACAATCCGCGCTCGAGATCCCGGCCCGAGGGTTTCGAGCGGGCGCTGAAAGTCTTGCGCGAGGCCTGCGGCGATGCGCGTCCGATCCTGTTCGCGCGCAACGTGTCGCGCGTCGACCAGACCCTGCGCATTGTGCCCCTGACCGAAGCCACACCCGAGATGGCCGACATGCGCACGATGGTGATCGTGGGCTCATCGGCTACGCGGATCATCGAGACGCCGCGCGGTCCGATCCTGTTCACACCGAGGTCGGCGTGAGAGCCGTGGCAAGGGGGCGTTGCCCCCTCTGGCCTGCGGCCATTCACCCCCAGGATATTTTCGGACAGATGATGGGGGGACGGTCAGCGCCTCAGCCAGTCCAGCACGGCGGCGGTGTCATGGACCTGCGCACGGGGCGGCAGGTCGGGGCGGTCGATCATCAGCACCGGCAGGCCCAGCGCGCGCGCCGCCTCGAGTTTCGACACCGAGCCCGTGCCGCCCGCATTCTTGCTGACCACGAGGTCGATGCGGTGATGCAGCATCAGGGCACGGTCGGCCTCGGCGCTGAACGGGCCGCGGTCGACGACCACGGTATGATGCGGCAGCGGCGGGGTTTGCACGGGCGCATCGACGAGCCGCAGCAGATAGTGGTGCTGCGGCTGCGCGGCAAATTCGGCCAGATGCATCCGGCCAATCGCCAGCATGACGTTTTGTGCCGGACCAATGAGGGCCGCGACGGCAGCGGCCATGTCAGGCACGCTGCGCCAGCGGTCACCGGGCCCCGGTTGCCAGGCCGGGCGCGTCAAGGCCAGCAGCGGAGTGCCGGTTTCGCGGGTCGCCAGCACGGCGTTGGTGCTCATCTGCGCGGCGAAAGGATGCGTCGCATCGACCAGATGGGTGATCTGGTGCTGGTGCAGATAGGCCACCAGCCCCGGCACGCCGCCAAAGCCGCCGATCCGCACCGGGATCGGCTGCGGCTTGGGGCGGTCGACGCGCCCCATGTAGGACAGCGTCGCGGGGATCCCCGCCTCGGCCAGGGCCGCGCAGAGCGCGCTGGCCTCGGTGGTGCCGCCAAGAACGAGGACATGAGTCATGGCTGAGGTTCCGAACCTGACCTGTTGGCTGACCATTGTCGGTCTGGGCGAAGATGGACCGGATGGGCTGCCGCCTGCAAGCCGCGAAGCGCTGGAGGCCGCCGAGATCGTCATGGGCGCGGCGCGGCATCTGGCCTTGATGCCCGGGTTGGGTGCCGAACGCATCGACTGGCCGGTGCCTTTTGCCGCGGGGCTACCGCGCCTTCTGGCGCTGCGCGGGCGGCGGGTGGTGGTTCTGGCCTCGGGCGATCCGTTCTGGTTCGGGGCGGGCACGGTGCTGGCGCGGGCGCTCGATCCGGGCGAATGGCGCGCGCTGCCGGGGGCCTCGGTCTTTTCGCTGGCGGCGGCGCGGCTGGGCTGGGGG
>JAGRMK010000549.1 GCA_020441345.1 Paracoccaceae bacterium | reverse complement strand
CGCCGCCACCACCACCGCCGCCACGACCGCCGCCAACCGGGTCAGCCGAAGCCCCCGTATCGGAGTCGGTAACGCCGCCGCCACCGCCACCTCGACCGCCACCGACGGGGTCGGCAAAGGCGCCGGTGTCGCTATCGGTCTGGGCCTCTGCCTTGGTGGAAGCCATGGCCGCGGCGCCGCCGATCGTGGTGGTTATGAAGGCACGCCGGCCCATACCCGGGCGGGACTTGATGTCCTCGTCGGACAGAGATCCCTTGATGGTCTTCTTCTCGTCGGACATCCTGTCACCTGTTGAATTGCTACATTTATAACTTAGCATACGTTGCAGCGGCGTTCCCGGTCAAGCTTTTGAGCGGTTTGGTATCGAGGCGCTAGGGCGGCTGTCTGACCCGGGTTTCATCAAGTTTTCCACGCGGCGCGCGGCGCTTTCAGCCATTGCGCGATGAGGGCTTTTGTTATCCAATACCGGCAAGCATACGATCCCCGGGTCCATGGGGTCGGCAGGAGGCCGCGCGACGACGCGGCATAGGGAGAATGAGATGAAAGATAGCGCAAGCAGGGATTTGGCTCATGATTTTGCCCGCGCCATCGCGCCGATCACACCCGAAGTCTTCATGGAAGAGTATTTCGAAAAGCGTCATCTGGTGGTCAAGCGCGACGATCCCGACTACTATCGCGGGCTGCTGTCGATCGAGGATATCGACCATGTGATTACCGAGACCATGGTGCCGGGCGCGAACCTGCAACTGGTCAACAAGGGTAACGGAATCGATATTGGCGATTACACGATGGCGTCGGGGTTCGTCGATCCGGTGCGCGTGGCCTATCATTTCGGAACCGGCAGCACGGTGATTCTGCCGCAGCTGAATCGCAGCCTGCCGAAACTGTCGGCCTATTGCCGGGCGTTGGAGACGGTGTTCAGCTGCGATTTGCAGACCAATATCTACCTGACCCCGGACAACGCCCAGGGGTTTCGCACACATTACGACTCGCATGACGTGATCGTCCTGCAGACGCATGGCTCGAAAACCTGGAACATCTACGAGTCGCCGCTGAAGCTGCCGTTGCGCAGCCAGGCCTTCGACCCCAAGGATTTTACTCCGGGCAAGATCATCGACACCTTTGTGTTGAATGCCGGCGACATGGCTTATGTGCCGCGCGGCGTGGTGCATGACGCGATTGCCACGAACGAGGTGTCGCTGCATATCACCACCGGTTTGCTGGCAAATCGCTGGATCGACGTGCTGGTCGAAGCGCTGGTTGAGCGTGCCCAGGTGGACGCCGCGTTGCGCGCTTCGGTGCCGCCGGGCTACGCCAATGACGGGTTCGACATGGCCAAGGCGCTGGACACGTTCCACACCCTGATGGATCGTGCGGTCGCCGGGATCGACCCCCGGAGCACCCTGGCCGGGTTTGCCTATGAGTTCCGAAGCCGCCGCTTGCCGGTCGTGCCCGGGCAGTTCCTGCAAAGCGCCGCCGCCGACGCGATCGGGACCGGGTGCACCGTCGCGGTGCGCCCCGATCTGATCTATGCCACCTACAAGCGCCAGACCGCCAAGGGCGAAGAGTTCATCCTGGAGGTCTATGGCACGCAGATTGCCTTCCCGGCTCATGTCGAGGAAACGCTGCGCGCCGCGCTGGCCAGAGAGAGCTTCGTGGTTGGATCGCTGCCGGGGGATCTGGACGAGGCCGGGCAGGCGGTGATGGCGCGACGCCTGGTGCGCGAGGGGGTGCTGATCCGAACCTGACATGGGTCGGGGCAGTCATTCGATTTGTCGACAATCGACGGAAACCGGCGGCTGCGGCGTTAAACACCTGATAACGCTGCGGTGAGAGGACTTGGTGTTGACACGCGTTATGCGCGCCCCCATGTGCCTAGATCACCGGTTTCACTGGTTTCCGAGGAGTGCCCATGTCCGATTACGCCCGTCTGCCCGCCCCCAGCCCCGAACAGGGGATGAACCGCTATCTGCAGGAAATCCGGCGTTTTCCCATGCTGGAACCCGAGCAGGAATACATGCTGGCAAAGCGGTGGGTCGATCACCAGGACACCGGCGCCGCGCATCAACTGGTGACCAGCCATCTGCGTTTGGCGGCAAAGATCGCCATGGGCTATCGCGGGTATGGCTTGCCGCAGGCCGAGGTGATTTCCGAGGCCAATGTCGG
>JAGRMK010000548.1 GCA_020441345.1 Paracoccaceae bacterium | reverse complement strand
TTGTATCCGCGGCCTGTTCCAGCGCAATCCGCGCTGTTTCCAGGGAAAGTGTCGCCGCCCGCGCGTCAAGCTGCACCAGGATATCACCCTGTGACACCATTGCGTTCGGCGTCAAATTGACTTCGACCAGCCTGCCGGACACGTCGGAGGTCACCGTCGCGCTTTGCACGGCTTCCGAGCTGCCGATCGCGCGGAAGACGTACTCATAGGGTTGCATGTCCAATGGCGTCAGCACGACCGTTGTCGCGCCTCCTCCGCCAGGTCCGCCGGGGCCGGCCGCCGACCCGGGGCCTCCGGGTCCGCCCGGCCCTTGGGTCAAAGGTGCCTGGGTCATGGGCACCTGGCCGCCCAGACCGGGCAATAACGCGGCGGGAACACCGAACGACCACAGATAGGCGCCAACTATGATCGCAAGTGACGCGACGATGGTGAGTGTCTTTGTCATGGTTGGCCTTTCCTCGAACCGGTCGTGCGTTGCGGGTTCGCGTAATAGAATTTCGATAAGCGGCGTGAGTTGCTGGGCAAGAAGCCGACGCCGTCGGTCTGAATCCTGCCCACAGATTATTCGGTGCAGCCTGGTGGTAGGGGCGATGAACCGGTGATTGTCCGCGCAACCAATGCGCGTGACGGGCACGACACCCAGACTGATATCCTCTTGGACAGGTTAGTCATTCGAAGACAGCAGAAGGCGCGATGCATCGATCACGCCTGCCCAGACGAGGTCCATCGCGGCGGCAAGTGACATCTCGGTTTCTTGCTCCCAAAGGACAATCGCCGCGCCGATTGCATCGGTGGCCGTCTTGGCAAGCGCGGCGGCGGTATGACGATTGCCCACGCGACGACACAGGGTTTCCGTGAGTGCGTCGCGGTCAGTGGCGAGAAAGCCATCCAGAATTCCGCGCGCCTTTTCGTTCGATCTGAGGATGTGCCCCACCATCCGCAGAATGGCTTCATCTTCCGCCAGCGTTGCGATGTGCTTGTCGAGAAACCGTTTGAGATCAGTCCCCAGCGACGCAGATCCCTGCAGCAAAGCGTTCCGGTCGGTGTCATCGAAGCCCGGCGGACGCCCGATCGCGGCGGCTTCCTTGTTGGCATAATAGTTGAAAAACGTCCGCGTGCTGACACCTCCAGCAGCGGCGATTTCCTCTGTGGTGATCTCGTCAAGGCCGCGCTTCATGGCCAATTCCAAAGTCGCTCTCTGGATTTGCCGCGCCGTTTCCTGTCGCCGTCTCTGTCGTAAAGGGAGTGTCATCGATCAAAAGCCTTGCGCACTGTGCAATAATTGCATACTCGGCAAATCAGCTCCAGGCAAGTCACGGATTGGACAGAAAATGAAACATAGTGGAAAGATCGCCCTGCTGGTTGCCGTCAGCGGCGCCCTGGGCGTGGCCTTGATGCTGTTTGGGGCGCGGTTGGGCATTTGGCAGCCGATCGTCGGATTTGGACTCTTCCGATCCGCCCTGGCGCCACTGGGCGCGGTGATCGCTGGCGTGGGCCTGCTGGCCTTGGTCGTTCACAGTCGTCGCAAGGAAAGAGGCGGCGCCCTTTCAGGCGGCTTTGCCGTGCTCATTGGCGTTGCCTGTCTGGTGCCGATGACGATGGCGGCGCTTACTCCGCCTGTCCGGTCTGCGCCGATCAACGACATCACCACCGATACGGTTAATCCACCCGCATTCCTGGTTCTGGACGCCACCCGCGAGGGCGCTCGCACGTCGCTCGACTATGCGGGCGCAGCGGTGGCCGAAATCCAGGCAGCCGCCTATCCCGATATCGCACCGCTCGAAACCAACCTCACGGCCGATGCCGCCTTTGCGCGCGCGCTGGAGGTTGCTCGGGACATGGGCTGGGACATCATCGCGTCTGATGCAGAACGCCATCGTTTCGAGGCAACAGCGCGGACATCTGTCTTCTACTTTGCCGACGATGTCGTGGTTGTCGTGACCGAACTAGGCAGCGGTCGCCGCGTTGACATGCGCAGCGTTTCCCGCATCGGCCGAAGTGACCAAGGCGTTAACGCCACTCGTATTCGCGACTTTCAACAGCAGTTCGGCGGGTGACCTGCCGGATCCGGGAAGCGCGGACTCTCTGCGCATCGATATCGCGTGCTCCCGAACGCGTGTCGACTTGGTAAGAAACAGTCCCGCGCTGCGAACGGAGTCTCTCGGGCATTTTTGCCCTTCTACCAACCGTCCCGAAACCCTTCGCTGTAGTGCATCGAACTTCGGCTTCCCGCCCAACTCACCCGCACCGCCACACCATCGGCGCGATGTTGGGCCATGCCGATGCCGGACCGTGCGTGCGTGATCAACTCTGCAGGGGGTGAACGCCGCAGCCGACATTGCGAAGCTGGCCGCTTGGGTCGAAGCTTCCAGCCCGGCAAAGCGCCCTGCAGCCGCATGGTTACATCGAAGGCTGCGATGGTCTTCGGCGCATCACCGACCTCTTCTTTGTAAGCGCGGAACCGCGTTGCAATTGATTGCAATGTTTCGCCGTCCGTTTCGCCCTCATCACTCCCCAGCGACGGATGACCCGTCGCAGCTAAACCCACAAAACGTGGATCGCCTTGACCATGGCTGGAGTAGTCCCCTGTCAAATCCCCCATGAGGCGGCGGAACTGTTCGATCTTCGCTTGCACGATACCGCGACAGGCGTGTCTGGTCGCCCCTAGATCGGCCTTGCCTCCGATGGGGAGTAAGGGAGCCAGAAGGTCGCTTGCGTCGCTTTACACGGCTTGACTGAACTTGCCGGACTTGAGCTGGGCTTGATAGTGTCCGATCAGATCAGGCATCCCTGCCGCTTCCGCGTCAGCATCAAGCGTCGGATCGTCCATGAACACCTCGGTATATTCCAGCGACCAGTTCAACGCCCGCTGGAAGTACGCCTTTATCTCGGCGTCAATGTCCTCAATG
>JAGRMK010000547.1 GCA_020441345.1 Paracoccaceae bacterium | reverse complement strand
TCTGACCGGATGAAGCCGGTGCGGGTGGTATCTCGC
Organism: Paracoccaceae bacterium; assembly: GCA_020441345.1. Lineage (GTDB taxonomy): Bacteria > Pseudomonadota > Alphaproteobacteria > Rhodobacterales > Rhodobacteraceae > Pararhodobacter. The sequence goes on along the minus strand of JAGRMK010000547.1, from coordinate 1,960 downwards.
CGGGTTTCTTCGCCCTCGCGGCGGGGCTGATGCAACGCCGGATCACCGTAGTCCAGCGCATTGGCGCGCCACAGCGGCTGTTCCGGCCGGATCGCGTCGAACAAACGTTGAACCCGTGCCGTGACCCCTGCGTCGTAGCGCGCCACCGGCGTATGGATTCCAGGCAATCCGCGCCCGATCTTTTCCGACAGCGTCCAGCTTGCCGGAAAGCACAGGATCGCACCGGTCAGCACATGATGGCCGTCGGATCCGTCTTGCAGAATGCAGAGATCCTCTTGCACCAGCCGTCCGAGGGTCAACAGTGGCGCGTCGTGATCGATGGCGACCCGCCGCCCATCCGGGCACACCCACACCGAACCCAGTTGCGCAAACCCCAACGCCGGCAACCGCGCGATGACCGTTTCCATAAGCTCCAGCGCCGCCGCGCGGGCTTGCGGCAAAAGCGCATGAACCCTGTCGGGATCGGCAGCCATCAGCCGCGCCTTTTCCGCCATCTGCCCTGCGTAGACCTCATCCACCTGCAACCAGTCCGCCGGGTCCAACGGCTGAATCCCTGGCATCCGCGACAGGCGTGGGTCCATCCAGACCTTGAACGGCAGGGCCTTGTGCAAAATCGCCATCGTCTTCTCGTTTCTGGTCGCAAACGGGCAAGACCAATACCCCGGCGCGGCCACAGCCTGCATCGATCACGGAGGGTGACGATGGAACACTATGCCGAACGGCGCAAGATTGACCCGACCCGCGGCGCCATGCTCGGCGACGGCACGCCCAATGACAACGACCGCGTGGAAATCGGCCCGACGCAATTGGCGTTTCGCGAATGGGAGGCCGCGGGCCTGATCCTGCCCGACCTTCCGCAGATGCGCGCCTACCGGCTGGACCGGCTGGTGCAGGCGCTTCAGGCGCGCGAAATCGGCGGTCTGTTGATGTTCGACCCACTCAACATCCGATACGCCACCGATACCACCAACATGCAACTGTGGAACAGCCACAACCCGTTCCGGGCCTGCATGGTCTGTGCCGACGGGCACATGGTGGTCTGGGAATACAAGAACGCGCCGTTCCTTGTCACCTTCAACCCGCTGGTCAAGGAGCTGCGCCACGGCGCCTCGTTTTTCTATGCCGTGTCCGGCGACAAGGGCGCCGAAGATGCGCGCAGCTTTGCCGGGCAGGTTGACGAGGTGATGCGCGCTCATGCCGGCAGCAACCGGCGGCTGGCGGTCGACAAGATCCAGATCCACGGGCTTCGGGCGCTGGAACGGGCCGGGTTCGCGGTGCTCGAAGGCGAGGAAGTCACCGAACGTGCACGCGCTATAAAGGGCCCCGACGAGATCCTGGCGATGCGTTGCGCGCATCATGCCTGCGAATCAGCAATGGCGGAAATGGAACATTTCGCTCGGACGACAATCCCCGGTGGCGGCGTTTCCGAGGATGACGTTTGGGCCGAATTGCATAAATCAAACATCCGGCGTGGGGGCGAATGGCTGGAAACGCGGCTTCTGGCCTCGGGTCCGCGCACCAATCCCTGGTTTCAGGAATGCGGCCCGCGTCTGATCCGCAACAACGAGATCATCGCCTTCGATACCGACATGATCGGCGCCTATGGCATCTGCATCGACATCAGCCGCACCTGGTGGATCGGCGACCAGCGGCCGACGAATGCGATGATCTCTGCCATGCACCATGGGCTTGACCATATCGCGCAGAACATGGCGATGCTGAAACCGGGCGTGACGATCTCGGAGCTGGTGCATAACGGGCATCAGCTGGCACCCGAGTATTGGGCGCAGAAATATTCGTGCAAGATGCACGGTGTCGGCCTGTGCGATGAATGGCCGTATGTCCCCTACCCCGATCACTGGGTCGAAGGGGCATTCGACGTCGCCCTGGAGCCGGGCATGGTGCTGTGCGTCGAGGCATTGGTCAGCCCCGAGGGCGGCGATTTCTCGATCAAGCTGGA
>JAGRMK010000546.1 GCA_020441345.1 Paracoccaceae bacterium | reverse complement strand
CGATCTGGCCCTGGCTCAGCAGCGGACAGAGTTGCAGCGCCAGACAGGCACCCGACATCATCTCGTTCATCGCCGTGTTCAGGGTCTGCGGCAGGCCCATGCCGCCGAATTCGGGATCGGCGCTGATCCCCAGCCAACCGCCTTCGGCAATCGCCCGATACCCCTGCTTGAAACCCGGCGAGGTGCGCACGACGCCGTTTTCCAGCCGCGCCGGGTGCAGATCGCCGTCGCGGTTCAACGGCGCCATGACCTGATCGCAGAGCCGGCCGAGTTCGGACAGAATGGCCTCGGTCACGTCGGCCCCGGCCTCGGCAAAGGTTTCGGTCTTGGCAAGGTTGCCGTAACCCAGCACCTGGTCGAGCAGGAAGCGGAAGTCGGCAACGGGCGAAGTATAGGGCATGGTCGGTCTCCGGGCGGGCGGGCGTTCATTTGGGATTGCCGCGCTTGGCAAGGCGGGCCGGCGGCTGTATTGCCCAACCTATCGCCATTCGCCACCCTCACAAATCGAAACGCCACGTCACGGTTTGCCATGCCCGACACCCGCCTTCTTTCCGCCGACGCGCCAGGCCTGAAGCGGGCCGCGGCGCTGCTGCGCGCGGGCAGGCTGGTCGCGATGCCTACCGAAACCGTCTATGGGCTGGCGGGCGATGCCACCAACGACCGCGCGGTCGCAGGTATTTTCGCGGCCAAGGGACGGCCCCGGTTCAACCCGCTGATCGTGCATCTGGCCGATCCGGGTCAGGTCGCGGCGTTCGCGCATCTGTCCCCCGTCGCGCAGCGACTCGCGGCGGCGTTCTGGCCCGGTCCCCTGACGCTGGTCCTGCCGCTGCGACCGCAGGCAGGCCTGTCGCCACTGGTGACTGCCGAGTTGCCAAGTGTGGCGATCCGCCTGCCCGCGCATCCGGTGGCGCGCGCGCTGCTGGCGGCTTTCGACGGCCCGGTCGCGGCGCCTTCGGCCAACCCCTCGGGGCGGATCAGCCCGGTGACCGCCGCGCATGTGCTGGCGGGGCTCGACGGTCGGATCGACGCGGTGATCGACGGCGGGCCTTGCGCGGTGGGCCTGGAATCGACCATCGTCGACGCGACGCGCGACACCCCGCGCCTGTTGCGCGCAGGCGGGCTTTCGGTCGAAGAAATCGAGGCTACACTGGGCGCCCCGCTGGCCGAGCGGGCTGAGGGGGCAATCACTGCCCCCGGGCAACTGGCCTCGCATTACGCCCCGCGCGGGCGCGTTCGTCTGGACGTGGCACACCCGGAACCGGGCGAAGTCTGGGTCGGCTATGGCCCCTGCCCCGGTGCCGCGCTGTCGCTGTCGCCCGGCGGCGACCTGACCGAAGCCGCCGCACGCCTGTTTCACGCCCTGCATGAGGCCGATGCGATGGCTGGCGAGAGCGGGCGAATTGCCTTTGCCCCGGTGCCCGAAACCGGGCTCGGCCGGGCGATCAACGACCGATTGCGCCGCGCTGCCGCGCCGCGGTAAGGAGGGCCGGGTGCTCGGGGCATCGAGCCCCTCGCGCCCGGCGGGGGTCCACCCCCGCGGCCCATGGCCTTCCCCGGGGATATTTGCAGAGCAAAGACACCTGCAGCAGGCTGGACCGGCGCGCATCGCCGCGCTAGTCCGGAAGCAACAGGAGGACCACCGATGCCAAACCCGTTGTATGATGCGCTATTCGCCACTCTGGCCGGGCGCGAAACGCCGTTCCTGTATCTGCCCGATGGCGCGGTTGTAACGGGTGCGGCGTTCCATGACATGTGCGCCCGGGTGGCCGGAGCACTGATCGAGACCGGTTTGAAACCCGGTGATCGTCTTGCGGTGCAGGTTGAAAAAAGTGCAGCCGCACTGGCGCTATATGGGGGTGCGGTGATGGCTGGGGTTGTTTTTCTCCCCTTGAACACCGCCTACACGCCTGATGAACTGGACTATTTCCTGGCGGATTCTGGCGCGGCAATGCTGGTGGTCGACAGTCGTAACGCCGCGGCCCTGGCCCCGATCGCAGAGCGATGCGCGGCACACCTGGTGACCCTGGATGCCGACGGGACCGGCAGTTTTTCCGAGATGATGGAACGCGCCGCACCGCTGCCCGAGGCGGTGGATCGTGCCGGCGACGACCTCGCGGCGCTGCTCTATACCTCGGGGACCACGGGGCGCTCAAAGGGAGCAATGCTGAGCCAGGAAAATCTTCTGTCCAACGCGCGGGTTCTTGCCGAACACTGGCGCTTCACGGATAGGGATGTGCTGCTGCACGCTTTACCAATTTTTCATACTCATGGGCTCTTCGTGGCCACCAACACGATGCTCCTGTCGGGCGGATCGATGATTCTTCTGCCGCGCCTGGACATCGATGCTTTGATTCACTGGCTGCCCAGGGCGACAAGCCTGATGGGCGTTCCCACGTTTTACACCCGCCTGCTGGACGAGTCCCGATTCACACGCGACCTCGTCGCCCATATGCGCCTGTTCGTCTCGGGCTCGGCCCCGCTACTGGCAGAGACCCACGAAGCCTTCGCCGCCCGCACCGGTCACCGCATCCTGGAACGCTACGGGATGACCGAGACCAACATGAACACCTC
>JAGRMK010000545.1 GCA_020441345.1 Paracoccaceae bacterium | reverse complement strand
TCTGAACGCGCCGAGCCCGCTTCCACGCGACTCGGCGGACGGTGGCCGCGCGAGGGTCGATTTCCCACCATCACAGCGCCCTGCCCTATCTCGGAGCTTCCACTCCCGCTGACAATGCGCCCGGATCCGCGTCATGCGCCGCCGCGTGTTCACAGCTGTGAACAGTATCGCGGCTGGTGCGTCGCGCAATCGGACAGGGGAGTTCACAGCTGTGAACTTTTCCGCTCTCACGCCGCGTTCCGGCGCATCAGCGCCATGATCATCGGCCCGGTCGAGAAACTGCCATCGGCCGCCTTGGCGCAGAGCGCACGCAGGTAGCCGCCGGGCGATCGGATCTCGGTGAATCGTTCGAGCATCGCGGCGACGGTGACGGCGGCTTCCTCGGGTCCCATGTAGTGCCGCGCCTCGTCCCAGGCGGAGGGCGAGATCCCCATCATCGGGCGGACCCGGTCGGCGGCCTGGACGAGTTCATGCCAATGGCGGATAGGGCCGTCGGCATAGGTTTCGATCTCGCGGCACACCCCAAGCACCAGGGGCAGGGGCATCCGGGGCAGTTTCTCGTTGCCCAGGTCTGGCGGACTTTCGGCGTCTTCGTCAGATGGCTCGGTCAGATCATCGCCCGACAGCGCCGCTTTCGCGGTTTCTACGCGAAGTTCAAGAACATGAAGGTTTTTATTTGAATTCTGATGGTGCTGCTCGATTTCAGCGTCACTGCTGCTCATATTTCCTGTTTTCGCCGCATTCGCGGGGCGTCCTTCGAGGAGATTGCGCGCCAGGCGCAGGGCCTCGGACAGCTCGGTTTCGAGGGTTTGCAGGTCGTCCAGCTCCAGCTTGCGGCGCAGCAGGCGGGCGATGCGCGCGGCCTCGTCGATCAGGCCGGGCCACAGGGCCAGGTCTGGCCGCGCCTCCAGCCCGTAGGCGGCGAGGCCCGCCAGGTCGCGGCGCATCAGGCTGACGGTCTCGCGCAGGCGCTTGTGCCGGTCGCGGGCGGCGCGCACGGCCTCGGCATGGTCGCAGAAGGCCGCGAACTGCCGGGCCAGCGGCGCCAGATCAAAGCCAAAGACCACGCGGCCCTCGCGCGATTTGCGGGCATAACGCTTGCCGTTGGGGCTGTCGCGCCGCGTGATCACGCCGGCCTGCACCAGATTGGCCAGATGCCGGCGCATCGTCGAACAGGGCATGCCGTTCAGCCGGGCGCAGATCGTCTCGTTCGAGGGGTGGACGATCAGGTCTTCGCCCTCAAGCATCGTCTCGGGAAAGAAGCTGATCAGCGCCTGCAACACCGTCATGTCGCGGTCCGAGAGGCCATAGGCCAGCCGCGCCACGGACAATTCGCGCAGCGCCTCCCATTTGTTGACGCCCGAGGGCGTAGGGGTTTCGGCGGTGACACTGCGTTCCAGCAGCGCAGCATCGATCATGCGCCTGAACGGCGTTACGGGGTTGTAGCCCATGTTTTCATTCACGATGGCCATAAAAGATCGGCCCGCGAATCACTTCGGACTTGCGGAAAACGCGGCGGACCACTACTTTGAAAGTGCTAAGATCAAAGTCGGGGTCTCGTGAGGCGAAAGCTTTGCGGGACCTTTTCCTTTACGTCTGACGTGCCTCCTTGCTGTTGCGGTCGGGGTGAGCCTTTGAGTGCTGTTGCCAGCGCTCGAAGAGATCTTTCAGGACGGGTTCGGCCTGGGATTCGAACCAGTCGGCAAAACCGGGGTCGGCGGGCGTCAGGTCCAGCCGCAGGCCGCTGTCGGTGCGCCGCAGCTTTCCCACCGTCTCGCCATCGATGGTCAGCGCGCGCGGCGCGGGTTTGCGGGCGGGCACGGACGGGCGGCGCGGGGCAGGGGGGGCGGCGCGGCGCAGATGGTCGGTTACGGCCTCGAACGCGGCGACCGAGGGGTCATCGGGCGCGCTGTCCTCGGGCGCGAACTGGGCGGCGACGCGGGCGTCATGGGCGATGCGCCGCAGGTCTTCCGGGTTGGCCCCGGTCTCGGCGATGGCCTGGGCCAGGGCCTCCCACCGCGGGCGGCCGACGCCATGCGCGGGGCCGATGGCATCGGCCAGCTCCACGCCGATCGCGCGGGCCACGGAGATCGCCATCGACACCGCCGAGCGGGTCGCGTTCAGCACCTCGGCGATCTGCACCTGGGTGCCAAAGCCGTTGTCCAGGAGCGTCATGGCGAACAGCGCGCGTTCGATGAAACTGAGGTCGCGCCGGGCGGTGTTTTCCAGCACCTGCGCGCGCACCGCCGCGTCATCGTCGAGCGCGGCGATCAGCGCGCGCACCTTGTCCACCTTGTCCGACCCGCGGATCGCCTCGAGCCGCCGCGCGCCGTAAACCAGCCGGTAGCGATCCGGGTGTTCGGGGTCGCGGCGCACCAGGATCGGCACGGTCTGGCCGTTGGTCTCGATCGACAGGCGCAGGTCCTGCACGTCGCGCACATCCAGCCGGTCGGCGGGGCGTTCGTCGATGATCTGTTCGGGGTCCAGCTCCCACACGCGGTGCGAATCCACCGCGTCGCG
>JAGRMK010000058.1:2996-5341 GCA_020441345.1 Paracoccaceae bacterium | reverse complement strand
CGGGCGCATCATCCAGTGCGGCACCCCCTCCGAGATCTACACCGCCCCCGCGAACGGGTATGTCGCGGATTTCGTGGCGCACATGAACCCGCTGGGCGTGCTGCGCGCGCGCGACGCGATGGTCGCTGCGCCCCGCCCCGCCGCTGCGCCCCGCCCCGCCCCCGCCAGCCTGACCCTGCCCGCCGACACCCCGCTGCGCGACGCGATGGCCCGCCTGGCCGAGGGGCAGGGCCGCGTGCTGCTGACCGACAATCACCACGTCATCGGGATGCTGACCGAGGGCAGCGCGGTGGCCGCCCTGATCGCCAAGCGCGGCGCCGAGGGGCAGGAAGCCCGGGAAACCGCCTGATCAGCGCGGCGCGGCGGCGACCATCGACCAGTTCAGCCGCCCGGTTTCGGCCAGGGCGACCCCAAAACCGGCGTCGCGCGCGTCGGGCGCCAGCAGGTTCAGGCGGTGATCGCGCGAATCCATCCAGGCCGTGACGATCTCGGCCGGGTCGCGCTGGCCTTCGCCGATGTTCTCGACCGCCATCGCATAGGCGTAATCCTCGCGCCGCAAGCGCCGCCCCAGGCCGGCCAGCCAACTGCCGCGATGGGTCAGGCGTTCCCGGTCGGCCATGCGACAGGCCTGCGTCTGCGCCGCGCGGCCCAGGCGGGAATCGTTCGTCAACGCGGGCAGACCGGCCTCGGCGCGCCGGTCGTTGACCAGCGACAGCAGCGCGCTGCGCAGCGCCGGCAGATCCGCCGGCATCTGGCAGGCCGCCGCAGGTCCGGCCAGCAGCAGCACCAGAACCAGCAGGCGGAGGATCACGGCGCCACCGCGCCACGGATGGCCGCGCGCCGCAGTTGATGTTCGCGCAAGGCGATGAAAATGACCGCCGAAACGATCATCAAGCCGCCGATGACCACCCACAGGTCCACCCCCTCGCCGAAAAGGAGCGCACCCAAGGTGATAGACCAGACCAGTTGCAACGCGTTCACGGGTTGGGTCACGGTGATCGGCGCGGCGGCAAAGGCCATGGTCATCAGGTAGTGGCCCGCCGTCGCGGCCGTGGCGATGGCCAGGAACCACGCGATCTCGGTCCAGGTGACCGGCTGCCAGACCGCCAGCGCAAAGGGCGTCAGGCCGATGGTGACGGTCACCGACAGCATTCCAACGATCACCGTGGGCGAGGCCTTTCCGCTCAGGCTTTTGGCCATCATGTAGGACACCGCGAACAGGAACGAGGTCCCCAGCATCGCCAGATGGCCCGAATTCAGCTCGCGCATCCCCGGCCGCAGGATCACCAGCGCGCCCAGGATCGCCATGCCGATCGCCAGGATCCGGCGCAGCCGCAACGGCTCGCCCAGGAACAGCGCCGCGCCGATGGTGGTGTAGATCGGGTTCAGGTAGCCCATGGCCGAAACCTCGGCCAGCGGGATGCGGGTCATGGCGTAGAACCACAGCATCACGGCGACCGTATGCGCCATGCCGCGAAACGCGAACGCCCGCCAGACCGCCGGTTCCAGCCGCTCGCCACGCACGATGAACAGCATCGGCACGACAAAGACGAGGCCCAGCAGATACCGCAGGAACCCCGATTGCGCGGCGGGTATGTCGCTGCCCATATGCTTGACACCCGCGGTCATCGCAACAAAGCAGAACCCGGCCAGCACCATCCAGACGACTCCGGCAATCGGGCGTTGATCAGGTAGGGGAACAGAAGTATTTAACGCGTTCATGAAATCAGCTTTGCCGCCGCCTCCGGAAAAACGCAAGGCCAAACTGCGGCACCCGCCGCTCAGAGCGGCCAGATCAGCGGCACAACGCCAGTCACCGTCACGGCCATCAGGATGTTCAGTGGCACGCCGACCCTGAGGAAATCGTGGAACCGGTAGCCGCCGGGCCCATAGACCAGCGTGTTGGTCTGATAGCCGATCGGGGTGGCAAACGCCGCCGACGCCGCGAACATCACCGCCACCACAAGCGGGCGCGGATCGACACCCATCGTTTGCGCCAGGCCAATCGCAACAGGGGTCATGATCACCGCCACCGCGTTGTTCGACACAAGTTCGGTCAGCACCCCGGCAATCGCATAGACCGCCAGGATCAGAGCCCAGTTCGGCAAGCCCTGCAACGACGGCGAGATCCATCCAACCAGCATCTCGACCGCACCCGAGGATTGCAACCCGGCCCCGACGATCAACATTCCGAAAATCAGCGCCAGCAACCGCCCCTCAATGAAACCAAAGGCCTCGTCAGCATCGATGCATCGGGTCAACAAGACCACCACCACGCCGATCAACGCCAGCACATGAATCGGCGCCACGTCGAACGCCGACAACCCGACGACCGCCGCCAGCAC
>JAGRMK010000058.1:0-2878 GCA_020441345.1 Paracoccaceae bacterium | reverse complement strand
CCGACTTGCACCACCAGATCGTCCAGTTGTCGCCCGATGTTGTGGCTGCGCCGGTGCACCGCCAGCGGATAGACCCCGTAGCGCCGTCGCAGGCGCAACTGACCCAGCGAGCGGCCGACCATCCGGCACCCCGGTGTGATCAGCACCTCGACCGTCGAGGTCCGCACGCTGGACAATTGCTCAACCAGCCGCACCTCGGGGTTCGATTGCAGGCCCAGGATCTCGGACATCTGGGTGCGCAGGACCACGCGGTCGCCGGCCTGCAACACAACGTCCGCCAGGGCGCGCCGCAACGAGGCATCGCCCCGCAGCACATCGACCACCCGCGCGCCGCTGCGGCGGAAATCATCCACTTCGTTCAGGCGCTTGCCAATCAGCGCCGAGTCTTCAGGCAACGCCACTTCGGTGAAAAACTTCATCGGCGTGCGATCGCCCAGCAGCGCCGCCATCGAATCGCGTTCTGGCAACAGCCAGCGTCCGATCAGCGCCAGATAGGTCACGCCCACCAGCGACACCGTCAGGCCGACCAGCGTGATCTCGAAGATCCCGAACCGCTCCAGCCCCGCAGCCTGCGCCACGCCATCGACCAGAAGGTTGGTCGACGTGCCGACCAAGGTGATCGTACCGCCGAAAATGGAAAAATAGCTGAGCGGGATCAGCAACTTGGACGGCGACACCTTCATCGCGCGGGCGAGTTGCATGAAGATCGGGATCATCACCACGACAATCGGCGTGTTGTTCACGAAGGCCGACATCGCCAGCACCGTCAGCGTCAGCGTGACCAGCGTCGTGACCGGGCGTTGTTTCACATGCCGCACCGCGAGTTGCGACAGGAAATCCAGCGCACCGGTCCGCACCAACGCACCGACGATCAGGAACATCGCGGCAATCGTCCAAGGCGCGGGGTTGGCGAACACCGCCATCGCCGGGGCCTCTGGCACGATCCCCAAAAGCAGCATGAGCGCCGCCCCGGACAGGGCCACGACCTCGACCGGGTAGCGTTCGGATACGAACATCACCAACATGCCCAGGACGATCACCATCGCCGCAGGGGCCGCCCAATCGCCCAGCAGGTCATATCCCGTCATCGACCGGCTCCAGTCTCACGTCATGCCCCCGATTTCGGCGCGGATGCACCAGAAACAACCCGACGAACAACAGCGCCAGGGCGCCCCAAACCCAGAGGGAATACCGCTCGTCCAGAATCAGCATCGCCCAGATCACCCCCATCCCGGTCACGATATAGGAAACCTGCGCACCAAACACGGGCCCTGTGTGTCGCAGCAGCACGATATACCCGGCATAGGCCAGCAGGCTGACCAACCCGCCCGCGGCGACCGCCAGTTCCGGCACACCCGCGCCGCCCGGTGGCCAGTAGAGCGAGTCGGTGAACACTGCGATCGGCACCGCCAGGCTCGCCGCCAGCACCGATCCCATCAACAGAACGACAAAAGCCCCGGCCTCGCGCGCCCGGGTCCGCGAGACATAGATCCCTTCCATAGCATAGAACAGCGGCGCCAGCGCACCGACCAGAACCCAGACCCAGAGCCCCGGCGCGGGCAGGCTGGCTTGCGGTGCGATCAGCATGGTAATCGCCACCGCGCCCATCAAGACACCCGCGATGCGCCGCCAACGGACCTGTTCCAGGCCCAGTATCAGCGACAAAGGCAGCACGAACAGCGGCACTAGCGACATGATGATCGACATCACCCCCGCTGGCAGATGCGCCGTGCCGGTCAGCGACGCGAGATGCGGCACCGCCATGCCGACAATGCCGACAAACGCATAGAGCCTCAGATGTGCCCGATCCAGCGGGATCCGCCGCCACCCTCCGCCCGCCACCAGCACAGCGCCAATGACACCGACCGTCAGCAGGGTTTGCACCATCATGATTCCGGCCGGGTGATGCCCGCCATTCACCGCGATCTTGGTCAGCGGCATGCTGCTGCCCCAGGCCGTGCCGATCGCAAACAACGCAGCATAAGCCAGGGCAATCCGCCTCACAACGCGGGGCCCGAGGCCGACAACCGCCCCCCCTGACGCACCATGTCCACGCGTAGTGCCTTGCCGGTCTTGTCGTCGGTCTCGATGAACACCCCCGACAACGTCGCCGCGCCGCGCGCCGGTTCGAACCGGGCCTTGGGCATGCCGGTGATGAACCGGCGCATCGGTTCGTCCTTTTGCATGCCGATCACGCTGTCGTAATCGCCGCACATGCCGGCATCCGTCAGATAGGCCGTGCCCCCGTTCAGAATCATCGCGTCGCCCGTGGGCACATGGGTATGCGTGCCGACAACCAGGCTCGCGCGCCCGTCGCACCAATGGCCCAGCGCCATCTTCTCGCTGGTCGCCTCGCAATGCACATCGATGACAGCCGCCTGCACCCGCGCGCCCAGCGGATTGGCCCGCAATACGGGCTCAATGGCGCTGAACGGGTCATCGAAAGGCCGCTTCATGAACACCTGTCCCAGAACCTGCGCCACCAGAACCTTGCGCCCGTCCTGCGCGGTGAACACCCGCGCCCCCTGCCCCGGCGCCACCTTGGAGAAATTCAGCGGCCGCAGGATGCGCGGTTCCTGGTCGATATGGCCGATCATCGTCTTCTGGTCAAAGGCGTGATCGCCCAGCGTGACACAATCGGCACCCGCCTCCAGGATCCCCGCGGCATGTTCGGGCGTCAGGCCCATGCCCGAGGTCGCGTTCTCGCCATTCACCACGACGAAATCGAGCCCCCAGTCGCGCCGCAGCGCGGGCAGACGCTCGGCCACCGCACCGCGCCCCGACCGCCCCATCACATCGCCCAAAAACAGGATCCGCATCCCAGCCCTTTCCTCATTTCGCGCAGCCCCCCAAATCATCTGTCCTGAAATATCCTGGG
>JAGRMK010000057.1 GCA_020441345.1 Paracoccaceae bacterium | reverse complement strand
GTTCGGCAAGGTCGAGATCCCGCAATCGGCGTTCATCTCGGCGTTGAAGATGGATAGCTGAGGCGTGACGCCCGGTTGGGTGCGTGCCAGCACGCACCCTACGCGACCTGGCTCGCTGCACGGTCACGGTGGATGGACGAATACGGCCATGCTTGCGGCGTTTCCACGAGTCCGTGTCTGACCGGGTCCCTCCAGCAATAGGCCAGGTGGTCACGGTAATCGGACTCGTTGCGAATATGGTGTTCCCAGAACCGGCGCTGCCAGATGCCGCGCTCTTGCCGGGTCAAATGGCTATGGCGTAGCGGGCCTTTGGGCAAACCCCTCGAAAACCGGGACTTGATCAGGCGCCAGCGCAGCGAATAGTCGGCGTCAGCGTCGGGCAGGGTCCAGATGCAATGCATATGATCCGGCAGCACGACCCAAGCGTCGATTGCAAACGGGCGCTCACGCCGCGTTGCGGCAACGGCTAAGCGCAGTCGCTCGACCTCGTCGATCAACAACGTCGTTCCACGTTGCGCGAGGGCGATGCTGAAAAACACGGTGGCGCCGGGCAGGCGCGGGCGGCGATACTCTGACATACCCGAAATGCAGCATGCCAAGGTTGAGAAACCATGAATGACAGGCCTGGACCGTAGGGTGCGTGCTGGCACGCACCGTAAGAGCGCCTATTGCGCTGCCTGTCTCAGCCCGACCTCTATCTCGGCCTCATCCTCGAAATCCGGCAACCCCTCGCGGGACAGTAGCACTGCGACGGGTCTGGCCGAGGGGATATGCGAGCAGACGATCATGATCGCGACCATGATCGGCACCGCCAGGAACATGCCCGCGATGCCCCAGACCGCGCCCCAAAAGGCCAGCGAGATGATGATCCCGAAGGATGACACCCGCAGCGCGCGGCCCATCAGCATCGGGTCGATCACCGAGCCAAGCATGAACTGGATCATCCCGCCGATCACGAAGATCAGCAGCGCCGTTGCGGGTTCGGGCACCTGAACCAGGGCCACCAGCCCCAGCAGGATATTGGCGATGATCGAACCGACCGAGGGGATATAGTTCAAGACGAAAGTGAGGATCGCCATCGGCCCGGCGAATTCCAACCCGAAGGCCTCCATCAGCACGTAGACGGCGGCGCCGGTGGCCGCGCTGACCCCGGTTTTTACCAGCAGGTAGTGATTCACCCGTCGCACGATGGAATGGATGATGCGACCGATGCGATGCGCCTGGGTCTTGTCGTGCATCAGGTTTTCAAGCTTGGTGTTGAACCACAGCCGTTCGGCGAACATGAAACCGACGAACAGGATAACCAGCGTTGTCGCGGACAACAGGTTGCCGGCCTGCCCGGCGGCAGTGGTGATATAGCTCGATACCTGGATCGAGCGGATCGAGGTCTCGACGGTGGCCTCGGCCTCGGGCGAGAAAAGCGCGGCAACACGGGCGATCGCGGCGATGGCCTGGTCGGTATAGGTGAGCGTGGTGGTCACCACCGTGTTCACCTGGCTGATGACGATCGCAGACAGCGTCAGCAAGACCACGGCGATTAGTGTCACGGCCGCCATCGACGCCAGCCAGTTGGTGATTTTCCACGAACCGATGCGCAGACGGGAAAACGCGGTGATCGCGTCGGCGGTCAGCGAGAAAAGGATGATCGCGATGACCAGCGAGATCAGGATGAACCGCGCCTGCACCAGCAGGAACAGGATCATCGAGAAGGCGATGATGCCCAGGAACCATGTCTGCAGGCGATACCGCTCGACCAAAGACAGTTTTTGTGCCTCGGCGGGGTCGGTCGCGGCGTGTTCGATATCGTGCGGGGTCATGGGCTCTTTGAGCTAAGGTCTGCGCCACATTAGGCTTTGGCGTGCGCGGTGGCAAGCAGACGGCGCGCCGCAGGCCAGCGCCTTATCGTGTCGCCTGCGCCAGGGCCGTCGTCAGATCGCCATAGCCGGTGAAACGGCGTTCATAAGTCAGCGACAACCGGTCTGCCCACTGTCGCGCGCGGGCGTCGAGCTCGGGGTTTTCGGTCTGCGCCAGGTAGATCAGGCGTTCATAATTGCCGAACATCATGCCGATCAGGTCCGGGTGGCGGTCGAAACCCATCGGCTTCCAGACAAAGGCCTCGAATTGGCGAACCAGGAAATCGGTCAGGTAGAAGGCGGTAATCTCGTCCTCGGCGCCCGCCAGAAAGGCGTCGGTCCCCGAAAAGAACGCGTAGCAATGCGGGCCTTCGATCATCTCTACCCCCAGCGCGGCGCAGCGGGTCTGCAACAACCCGCCGGTGCCGCAATCGGCGTAAACGACAAAGATGCGGTCATAATCGGCGCGGAACCGGGCCACGGCCTTTTCGACGGCGTCGGGGATCCGGTCCGGCCACAGATGAAGGTTGGCGGGCAGGCAATGCAGGTCGAGATGAGCCCAGCCATTCAGCGCCTTGAGCGCCAGGATCTCGTGAGCCAGCGCACCGCAAGCCAAGGCCAGCACCCGCCCTTTGCCGCGCGCTTCCAGCCCTTGGGTCGTCAGTTGCGCGTCGTCGGGCTGGGTCATGATCAGTTGATACCCGCTGCCCGCTGCATTGCCGGGCGCAAACGGGTTTCGATCACCTCGTCGGTCAGCGGTCCGGCATGGCGCATCACGACATTGCCCGCGCCATCGACGACAAAGGTTTCGGGCAGGCCCACAACGCCCCAATCCAGGCCCATCCGCGCGCGTGGGTCGGCGCCGATGGCGGTATAGGGATCGCCCAGATCGTCAAGGAACGCCTCGGCCAGGTGTGGCTGGTCGCGGTAATTGACACCCAGGATCGTCACGCCGTCCTGCGCGAGGTCTTCGAGCAGTGGGTGCTCGGCGCGGCAGGGTGGGCACCAGGAGGCAAAAAAATTGACCAGCGTCACGTCCCCTGTTCGCAGCATGCCGTCGGTAAACAGCGGGCGGCCCGGCATTTCTTCCAGCGCGACGACCGGCGCCGGATGCCCCGCGCGCGCCGAGGGCAGGACATCGCGATCTTCGCGCAGGTTGCCGACCGCGACAAAGGCCACGAAACCGGCGAGCAGAACGGGGGGAAGGATCAGAAGCGGATTGATCTTGGCCATTTCATCAGGTCCGGGTCAAACGGGTTTCAAGGGTTTTCAGGTCGCGTTTGACGCGCCGCGATCGGGCCCAGATCCAGATGATCAGCACCCCGAGCAGGGACAGCGACGCGGCATAGGCCAGCAGGATTTCGGTGGCATAGGCGCCAAGATCGGGCATCATCCTTTGGCCCTTTCGCGGGTCAGGAGCGCCGTCATGCGACGGGCTCGGATTTCGGTTCGCGTGCCGGCCAGAACAAGCGCCAGAAACAGCACGCCAAAGCCGGTCATGCACAAATAGAGCGGCCCCTTGTAAGACCAGTCCATGCGCGTGCCCGGCGCCATGCTCAGCGACGCACCCTGGTGCAACCCCTGATTCCAGAAGATCGCAGCATAGCGCGACAGAACCGCGAAGACCGAACCCACGAGGCACAGCACCGCCGTCAGGTCGGCGGCGGTATCGGGATCCTCGATCGCGGACCAGAGCGCTATATACCCGATATAGAACAGGAACAGGATCAGGAAAGACGTCAGACGCGGATCCCAGACCCACCAGGTGCCCCACATCGGCTGGCCCCAGATCGCGCCGGTGATCAGCGCGATCAGCGTCATCGTGGCACCGATCGGCCCGGCCGCCTTTGCGGCCAGGGCGCTGACATGGTGGCGGCGGATCAGCCAGATCAGCGAGGCAACCAGCATCATCGCCCAGGCATTGATCGCCATCAGCGCCGAGGGGACATGCAGGAAGATGATCTTGACGGTCGATCCCTGGCGGAAATCGTCGGGCGTCAGGAAGAACCCCCAGACCAGGCCAACGGTCACCATCACCGCCGCCAGCACGGCGGTCACGGGCAGAAGCCAGCCCGAAACCTTCATGAATTTCACCGGATTGGCGTATTCCCAGAGCGATGCCATACGGGGTGTCCTAGTCTTTCGGGGCAGGGGGCTCAAGCCACGAGGGCGTGAACCGGTTCGTCATGATCTAACGCAGATTGATGCGCAAGGCGAAGGCGGCTGCAAAGGGCAACAGCGCCACCGACCCGGCGGTGATGCCACCAAGCAACAGCAGCGGTGTCGTGATGTCGAGCCCCTGCGCGGCGCGGGTCACGGTTTGCGCGCCGAACACCAGTGTTGGTACGTAGAGCGGCAGGACCAGCAGCGACAGCAGCAATCCGCCGCGCTTGAGGCCCACGGTCAACGCCGCGCCAAAAGCCCCTATCATGCTGAGCGCGGGCGTTCCAACCAGCAGCGAGAGCATCAGCGGGCCATAGGCCGGGCCGGGCAGATTCAGCAGGATGCCGAGCACCGGAGCCGCCAGGGCCAGCGGCAGGCCGGTGGTCAGCCAATGCGCCAGCGCCTTGGCGGTCACCACGCCCTCGAGTGGGATCGGCGAGGTGGCCAGAAGGTCGAGCGAGCCGTCCTCGAAATCGAGGGCGAAGAGGCGGTCGAGCGACAGCAGGCAGGCCAGTAGCGCGCCGACCCACAGGATACCGGGCGCAATCAGGCCCAGCGTGGTCTGATCGGGGCCGACGCCCAGCGGCACCAGCACCGCGAGGATCAGGAAAAAACCCAGCCCCAGGCCGAACCCGCCCCCTGCACGCAGTGCAAGCTTGAGGTCGCGCAGCAACAGGGCGATCACAGGAAGGCCTCGTCAAATCCGGGATCGGCGGGCAAGCTGGCCTTGAACGGCGTGAGGTCGAGCGTGTGAGCCTCGTCCAGGCCAAGGTCGATATGCGTTGCCAGCAGGGCCGCGCCCCCCGTCGCAAGGTGGCCGCGCACGACCGACGCAAAGAGCGCCACCGAAGCCACATCGAGCGATACCGTCGGTTCATCAAGCACCCAGAGCCAGCGGCCTGTGACCAGAAGCCGCGCCAGCCCGAGGCGGCGCTTTTGTCCGGCCGAGAGGTTGTGCGCCTGGCGGTCGGCGAGATCGGTCAGGTTCATCGCTGCCATGGCGCGGGTCACGCCCTCGTCGCCGCCGGGTGCGGCGTGGATCGCGGCCCAGAAGGCCAGGTTCTCGCGGACACTCAGTGTGGATTTGAGACCGTCGGCATGCGCTGCATAGGTCATCTGCTCAGGCGGGCAGGAAATCTCGCCGCGCAATGCCGGCTGAAGCCCTGCCAGGGTGCGCAAGAGCGTGGTCTTGCCACTGCCGTTTGGCCCGCGCAGCACCAGGGCTTCGCCGGGATGAACGGTGAAGTTCAGCCCGTCGAGAAGCGGCAACCCGCCCCGTGCGCAGGCCAGATCTGTGACACGCAATTCCATGCGATGTGCCTTAACGGTTTTGTCCTGATGCTGCAAAGGAAAGCGCGGGGGGCGCGACAATCGGGCCTTGGTCTGCCGGAAGAGGGGCGCCGCTTGGGGGCGTCGAGCCCCCCGGCGGCGCGCGGTCTGCGCCCGCAGGGGGCGTTTCGCCCCCCTCCGGCCTGCGGCCATTCACCCTCCTGAGAGTACGTCAATTGGGCAGAAAGCTTGTCAATTCAGAGTTGTAGAACCATTCTGAAATCTTGGGCAGGTCATTCGGTGAACAATCCTGTTTTGGGGCACAAACCAAAACTTCGGTACCATCGCAACTTGTCTCTGATAGCGGGATCAGCTCTGTTGAATCCTGATCAGAACGCCCATCAGAACCAACTGAGTGACGCCGAACCGTCGTCGCGGCAGTCCGGCTGTGCCTTATCTGGCCTGGACAAGTTTCTGGTTCATTCTACTGATGAGCGGGTACTCCCCCGCCTGACGTCTCTGTAGTAAGCAACGAGGGTTGGGCATGGGCCGTGACAACGACTGACAAAACTGCGGTATACGCCATAGCGAAAGTAGATGTCATCATCATCATTTGTTGTTGGTCCATCATATGAAAAGCGTAGCTGGCCATTGAGCCAGACCCTGACGAAACCATCTTGGCTGCGCGACCAGCGTGCATTGACTAAACACCTAAAACTTCAGCCAGAAACACGGGGCAATTCTCCCCCTCCCTGAGGATATTTTCTGGCAGATGAGGGGCTTTGGTCAGCCAGCCGGGAGGAGGGCGACGGCGATCCGGCGGCCTTCGGACAGCAAGACGTTGTAGGTGCGGCAGGCGGTGGGCGAGGCCATGATCTCGACGCCGAGGCCCGCGGCTTCGAGGGTCTGGCGCAGGGAGGCGGGGATCGGCGCGATCTGCGGGCCGGTGCCGATAAACAGCACGTCAATCTGTCCGGTCAGCGCCAGAAGAGCCGCCGTGTCAGGATACCCGCCCCAGGCCAGGATATGGCCGGGGGCGAAGAGCACAGGCGCCGGATGGGCGATACCGTCGAGCCGGAAGGTGTCGGCGGTGTAGCCTTCGATTGGTTTGGCCGCGCCAAAATCGACCTCGGTCAGGGGCATGGTGTCAGTCCGAGGTTGCGAACTGGGTGCCAGGTTTGTCGCCATCCTTGTCGGGTTCGCGGCGCACGCCCAGGCGTTTCACGATGACTGCCGCCACGTAGACCGACGACCAGGTGCCGACGACAACGCCCCAGATCATCGCGAAGACGAAGCCGCGGATCACGTCTCCGCCGAACAGGAAGAGCGCGATCAGGGCGATCAGCGTGGTCAGCGAGGTCATCAGGGTGCGCGACAGGGTTTCGTTGAGCGACAGGTTCATCACGTCGATCAGGGCGCGTTTCTTGTATTTGATCAGGTTCTCGCGCATCCGGTCGAAGACCACCACGGTGTCGTTGAGCGAGTAGCCGACGATAGTCAGCAAGGCAGCGATGATCGCCAGGTCGAACCGCAACTGGATCACCGAGAACACGCCGATCGTCAGGATGATGTCGTGCACCAACGCGGCCACCGCGCCTAGGGCGAACTGCCATTCGAAACGCAGCCAGATGTAGACCAGCACCGCGCCAAGCGCCGCCACGACGGCGAGAATCGCCTCGTAGACCAGTTCGCCCGAAACCTTGGGTCCGACCGATTCGACCGATGAGAAATTGAGCGTCGGGTCCACGGTCCGCAGCGCCGCTTCGACCTGGTTGAGGATCTCGGGCGAGACCGCTTCGATGCCATCCTGGGACTGGATGCGGATCGTGGCGACGTTGCGTTCGGGGCCGTAGGTTGGGTCGAAAACCTCGGAGATCGAGATGTCGCCCAGCCCGAGCGGGGCGATCGCATCGCGGTAGGCGCCGATGTCGATTGTCTGCGTGGCTTCGGTGCGGATCGAGGTGCCACCCCGGAAGTCGATGCCGAAGTTCAGGCCGAAGGTGAAGAAAGCCACCAGCGACAGAACGACCAGCACGCAAGACAGGCCGAAGGTCAGCCGCCAGGGGCCAAGGAAGTTGAACGAGGTCTCATCGGGGACAAGTTTGAGCCGCATGGGTCTGGGTCCTCAGAGCGAAAGCGTCTTGGGCCGGCGGCGCTCGAACCACCACACGATCAGAAGCCGCGTGATGAACAGCGCCGAGAAGACCGAGGTGATGATCCCCAGTCCCAGCGTGATGGAAAAGCCGCGCACCGGGCCAGAGCCCAGCGCGAACAGGATGGCCGCCGTGATGAAGGTGGTGATGTTGGCGTCGAGAATGGCCGACATCGCCTTTTCGTAGCCCAGTTCGATCGCGCGGGCGGGGCCGCGCGCGGTGCGCAGTTCCTCGCGGATGCGTTCGAATACAAGCACGTTGGCGTCGACGGCCATGCCGATGGTCAGCA
>JAGRMK010000544.1 GCA_020441345.1 Paracoccaceae bacterium | reverse complement strand
GCGATCCTGAACATGCGCCTGCGCAGCCTGCGGCGGCTGGAAGAGATCGAGTTGCGCAAGGAGCGCGATGCCCTGCTCAAGGAACGCGCCGAACTGGACGACCTGTTGCAGTCCGAGCGCCGCCAGTGGACCCGTATCAAGCAGGAACTGGCGACGGTCCGTGCGCAATTCGGCAAGGGCACCGCGCTGGGCAAGCGGCGATCGACCTTCGCCGAAGCCACACAGGTCGAAGAGGTTCCGCTGGAGGCGCTGATCGAACGCGAACCGATCACCGTGGTCTGCTCGAAAATGGGCTGGATCCGCGCGATGAAGGGCCATGTTGCGCTGGATGCCGAGTTCAAGTTCAAGGACGGCGACGAGGCCAGTTTTGCCTTCCACGCCGAAACCCCGGACAAGATCGTGATCTTCGGCTCGAACGGGCGGTTCTATACCTTGCTTGGCGCCAATTTGCCGGGTGGGCGCGGCATGGGCGAACCGGTTCGGTTGATGGTCGATCTGCCCAACGAGGCGCAGATCCTCGACCTGTTCGTGCATCGCGCGGGCCTCAAGCTGATCGTTGCCTCGACCGATGGCGACGGGTTCGTGGTGCCCTCGGATGAGGTATTGGCGCAGACCCGCAGCGGCAAGCAGGTTCTGAACCTGCGGGCCGATGCGCGGGCGCTGATCTGCAAGCCGATCGACGGCGATCACGTGGCGGTGGTCGGCGACAACCGCAAATTGTTGGTTTTCGCGCTGGCTGAACTGCCCGAAATGACACGCGGCAAGGGCGTGCGGATGCAGAAATACAAGGACGGGGGGCTGAGCGACCTCGCGACCTTTACCCTGGCCGACGGGCTGAGCTGGAAAGATCCCGCCGGACGCACGCGCACCGTCACCGACCTGGAGGAATGGATGGGCAAGCGCGCGGGCACCGGACGCATGGCGCCGCGCGGCTTTCCCCGTGACAACCGCTTTACCTGAGCCCAACCCTGGCCCGGCCAGGCTTTGCTCCGGTCCCTGCCCCCGGCGTTGCCATGCCGGGGGCTTTGAGCTAAGGCTTGGGGCGCCGACCCCGCCGTTCCCCGACCAGGATACGCCATGATGACGATCTTTGCCCCGTTCCGCACCCTTGCCCTGCTGGCCGTTGCGGGTTTCCTGGCGGCCTGTGCCAATGGTGCCAACCTGGGCGAGCAGCGCGCCGAACTGGGCGATTTCCGCCTGTGTTACAACATCGTCACAACCAATGACGCGGTGCAGGGGCCGCTGTCACGCGAGGCCGATCTCGATGCCTTCTCGGCTAATCTGCGGCGCGAGGTCGATCGCCGGTTCGGCCGCTACGACGGCGATCGTCTTTATCACATCGCGATGCATGTCGATGCCTATGTGCTGGCGGTGCCGGGTGTGCCGCTGGTCGCTTCGCCGCGCTCGGCGCTGATCATCAGCGTGAATGTCTGGGACGACCTGCTGGGCCGTCCGCTGAACGAAGAGCCAGAGCAGATGACCGTGCTCGAAAGCCTGTCGGGGTCCAGCGTGATCGGCTCGGGGCTGACGCAAAGCGCCGAGCAGCAGATGCAGACCCTGTCTGCCAATGCCGCGATCCGCATCGAGAACTGGCTGGCCCAGAACCCGGAATGGTTCCAGCATCCGGACCCGGCCGAGGACACGGATGGAAGCGGCACGGCAGCACAGCCGGTCGCCACGGGCAGCGTGGATCGGTGCGCCTTGGGTGGGGCACCCGCCGGCACAGCGGCAGCGGCGCCAGCCGCCGCCTCCACGACGCCGCGCCGTGCTGCACCGCCACCCGAGGACCCGCCCGCGACCCTGCCCGAAGACCCGGCGGCAGAGCCGCCGGCCGACCCGGTCGACGAATCGCCCGACGACCCGGCCGATGACACCATCGTTCTTCCGCCCGAAGAGACCGCAGCGCCCGAAGACACGTGACGCAACGTCGCGGCGGGTCGGCGGTGCAAGCGCGGGCCCGAAATTCGCCGGACCAACATCCCATTGCGCTTGATTTTTCCGTGCCCCCCGATTAGGACGCGCGCGACGCGGCTCGCCAGTTGTGCGGGGCCCCGGCGTGTGGCAACGCGTTCGGGATCTCCCACCGCGCTCGACACAGACTTGTAGGGCGGGGGCAGCCCCGCTGCGCCGAACACGAACGCCGAACACGA
>JAGRMK010000543.1 GCA_020441345.1 Paracoccaceae bacterium | reverse complement strand
GAGATCAGGTTGGTCGGGATATAGGCCGACAGGTTCCCTGCATCGGTTTGTGCAATCGGCAGGGCGGTCAAGGATCCGCCGCCGCGCGCCTCAGACAGTTTCGCCGCGCGTTCCAGAAGGCGGGCATGAATGTAGAACACATCCCCCGGAAAGGCCTCGCGCCCCGGTGATTGCCGGGTCAACAGGGCGATTTCGCGGTGCGTCGCGGCGTGTTTGGACAGATCGTCGATCACCACGAGCGCATGTTCGCCCCGATCCCGGAAATACTCGGCCATGGTAACGCCGGCATAGGGGGCGATCCATTGCAGCCCCGGCGCCGAGGCGGAACCGGCGACCATCACGATACAGCGTGCGAAATTGCCATGCGCCTGCAAAGCGTCGATGGCGCGCCGCACGCTGGATGTCTTTTGACCCACGGCGATATACACACAGACCATGTCGCTGTCGCGCTGCGCGATGATCGCATCGGTGGCCAGCGATGTCTTGCCGGTTGAATGGTCACCGACGATCAACTCGCGCTGCCCCCGGCCAAGCGCAAACAACGTATCCATCACGAGGATCCCGGTCTGCACCGGCTGAGTCACGAGATCGCGTTCGATGATCGACGGCGCCGGGCGCTCGATCGGCCAGCGCTCTTCGCCGTCGATCGCCCCTTTTCCGTCCAGCGGGCGACCGAGAGGGTCCACGATGCGCCCAAGCAGCGCATCCCCGACGGGCACGCTCACGACCTCGCCGGTGCCGAAGACGGCATTGCCCGCCTCGACCTGTGTCGCCGCGTCAAGAAGAACACATCCGATAAGATCCGGGTCGAGAACCCGCGCGAACCCGAACTGCCCCCCCTCGAAGCGAAGGACTTCATCGAGCCGCACGTTGCGCAACCCCGAGACAAGCGCCACGCCGTCGCCGATTTCCTCGACGCGCCCCTTGTGTTCGGCGCGCGGACCAAGCCGGGCGTGCCGAACTGCGCCGTGCATCGATGCGACCCAGTCCGGCGTATCAGTCGACATTCGCGACCTCCTTGCGGATCGTTTCCAGGTCGGCCCGCCAACTGTTGCGAAGCACGAAATGCGCCTGCCGCAGTTCCAGCCCCGCGATCATGTCGGGATCAGTCACAAACCGAATGCCCGGTGTGCCGCCCAATGCGTTCTTGACCGCCTTTTCGATCCCCGCCATTTCGACGTCCTCTGGCTCTGACGCGGTGACGATCTCGATAACGGTTTCCGAAGCGGTCAGCGCCGCGCGATCAGAGGGGGACAGGTTTGCGATGGCCTCGACAAGCTGCTCAAGGAACGCCGCCTGGATCACGGAAGAACTGAATCGGCCCAGCAGCCGCGCCGCGATCTCGACTGACAGTTCGGCCACTTTCGCCGCGTTCTCTTTCCGCGCGTCGTGTTTGTCGCGGTCAATGGCCGTGCGCGCGGCGCCGATCAGGGTGTCTGCCCTGGTTTGCGCGTCCCGCAGCGTGGCTTTCGCGACCGCGTCCGCGGTCGCCATGGCCTCTGCCAGGATCGCCTCGCGCTCCGACGCAATGCCCCTGCGGGTCTCGTCGATCTCGGCCAACTGCACGTCGACCTTTGCCTGCAATGCCTTGCCCTCATCCAGCATGGCCACGGCCGCTTCCTGGCGCCGCGAGATGGCATCGGCAACCGGACGCCAGAACACCCGGCCAAGAAGCCAGACAAGGATCAGGACGTTGACAGCCTGAAGGCTAAGCCCCCACCAATCGAGCGTCATGCGGTCAACCCAAGAGCGGGTTGGCGAAGAGCAGAAGAAGGGCAATCACCAGGCAATAGATCGCCGTCGTCTCGATCATCGCGAGACCAACGAACAGCGTGCGCGAAATCGTGTTTGCGGCATCGGGCTGGCGTGCGATTGCATCCATCGCGGCAGCGACGGCGCGCCCCTCGGCAAGGGCGGGACCAATGGCACCAAACGCCACGGCAAATGCGGCGCTGACAATACTGGCCAAGCTGAGATAGTCCATCATGAGTCCTTTTTCGTAGGAGAAGGGGCAATGTCGGGATCGCAAAGAGGCCGCGCGCCGTCTTCGACCGTGGAGGAGATGAACACCATCGCCAACACGGCAAAGATATAGGCCTGCACCAGCCCGGTCAGCAGATCCAGCGCCATCAACGGGATCGGCACCAGCAGGCCTGCCAGCGAGACAACGATACCTATGACGAACACCCCGCTCATCACATTGCCAAACAGGCGCACGAACATGGAAAAGACCCGCGTCAGGCTTTGCAGGATGTTCAACGGGATCATCACCGGATTGGGCGCCGCGAAGGATTTCAACCAGCCGCGAAAGCCCCCGGCGCGGATCCCGAACCAGATCACGGACACGAACACCAGAGCCGCGAGGCCGGCGTCGGTTTCTAGCTGCGCGGTCGGTGGCTCGACCCCTGGCACCAACGAGGACCAGTTCGCCGCAAGAATGAACACGAACAGAGTTCCGATGAACCCGCGATAGGGTGCTGCTGCCGCGCCCGTCGTCTCGACGATCTGCGTGTCGAGCGTCGCGACGATCAGTTCCAGCGCCGCTTGCCTCCGCGTTGGTCTGAGATCCAGTCGGCGGGTCAAGGCATAAGCGCCAATCACCAGTATCGCCATGATCGCCCAGGTCGTGACGATCGCTTGCGTGATCCCGACGGGTCCGATCTGGAACAGGACGGCAGAGTCAAGGACAGAGTTCATGTCTGGATCTCCTTCGCCTCGCGCAGCACGAACGACTTGGCGCAAAGGACTCCGGCAAGCGCCGCAAGCAAGGCAAAGCCGCCCAGCAGCACAGCGAGGAAAAAACCGGTGGTCAGAAGCGAAATACGCCCAAGGGTCAAGGCGAGCGCCCTGAGCGGTTCGCCGCCTTTGACGAGAAGACGCGCCGTCTCGCGAAGTGCGCGGAAATAGCCATATCCAACGACGAGCCCGCCCAGAAAACAGACCGCAAGACGGACAAAAAGCGAAAAAGTGAAAAGATCGGTCAACGCGCGTTCATCCATTTCCAGGCGGTCCAGCCGCCAATACAAAGCCCGAGCAGCATCATCGGCGCGCTCCAGAAAATGCCCGTCCCGAACCGGGCATCCAGCCAGCGTCCGAAAAACAAGCCTCCCAGGGTCGGAACCACAAAGATCCAGCCCAGCACACCGATCTGCGCCAGACGCCGGCCGACGGACAGATCCCCTTCGCGCTGCCAACGCTCGTGACGGCGGCGATGCTTGCGGATTTCCGCGATCAGCGGATCGGTTTCCGGGGGGTCCGGCGGGGTTTCGGTCATCGGAATTGCCCCATGTCTGCACCCTGTCGCAACCTGCTGATCATCTGGCGGATGGCGTTCATCTGCAGACGCATCGTCTCGATATGTTCGACCCGTTCATCGTCGGCGTCCGCCTGGAACCGCGCGAGAACCTCGGCATCCAGCGTCGCCAGATCGTCGCCTGCGACGGCCTCGCGGGTGGCAATGGAAACCGTGGTGCCGCCGGTCACGGTCAGCACCCCACCCCTGAGCGCGCAGAACCGCTCGGACCCGGCGGTTTTCCATCTGAGGATGGATACCGTAAGGGCGGTCAGGAATGGCGCATGACCAGGGCGGATACCGAAGCTGCCGCTGGCATCCTCGGCCCGCAGGCTGTCCGCTTCCTCGTCAACCACGACGGACAGCGGGGTTACGATGCGCAGCCTCATGCCACGGCCCCCGCGTTCGGGATGTCCGAGACGCTTGCCGCGGCTTCCTTCCGCCTTGCGTCCTCCAGCGTGCCAACCATGTAAAGCGAGCTTTCAGACCAGCCGTCGGTTTCTCCGGCGAGGATGGCCCGGCACCCTGACAAGGTCTCGGAAAGCGGCACGCTGGCACCCGGCATGCCGGTAAAGGCCTCGGTCACCATGAAGGGCTGGGTCAGGAACCGTTGCAACCGGCGCGCGCGTTTGACGATCAGACGATCGGCTGCGCCCAGTTCCTCAACACCGAGAAGTGAAATGATGTCGCTCAACTCGCGGAACCGCGCCAAGGCCTGCCGAACGGCTTCGGCGGTCTGGTAGTGATCTTCACCGACGACCAGCGGATCGAGCAGCATCGACGACGAACCCAAGGGGTCGATCGCCGGATAGAACCCCTCTGCGGCTTGGGCCCGCGACAGCATGATGACGCAATCCATGTGGCCGGTGATGGTGGTCACCGCGGGATCGGTGAAATCGTCCGCAGGCACATAGACCGCCTGAATGGCGGTCACGGCAGAGCCCGCCACGGAAGCGATGCGCTCTTGCAGACCCGCGACTTCGGTCGCCAGCGTCGG
>JAGRMK010000056.1:9125-16036 GCA_020441345.1 Paracoccaceae bacterium | reverse complement strand
CGCCGCAGCCCCGTTTCTGTTGGGCGAGGGGGATGCCCCCAAAGACCTGCTATACGCCTATTTCGCGCTGATCGCGCTGCTTGGACTGGGTATTGACGGGTTCAAACGCTGGGGCTGGGTGTCGGCTCTGGCGGTGGTCGCCCCGTTGGCGGGCGCGTTCATGATCCAGGCAGCCGGAGCAGCCCCGACGGGATTCGCGGCGCTGGCGTTGGTGGTTTCGCTGCTGGCGATGACTCTGCCGTCCGGGGCACTGGTGCCGTGCGCCCAGGGTCGGGGGCTGTTCGAGCGTGGCAATGGAGCCCGCGACGCGGCCGTGCCGGTGGCGGGTCTTGCGCTGCTGCTGTCCTGCGGTGCAGCGCTGTTTCTGGACGGTGTCGCGCCCGGCATGGCAGTGCCCGCGCTGCTGGCGCTGATCGGCCCGGTGTGGACGGCGCGCGCTCCGGCATTGGCAGGTCACATGCTGATTCCCGTGCTGGCGATGCCCGCCGTGATCCTTCATGCCGGGCTCGGTGCGCAACCGGAAATCTTCTATGCACTGGCGGTCTCCAAGGCGATGCCGATCGCCATCGTCGCCCTGGCCGCGCTCGCCGGGGTGACGATGCTCTGGCGCAGCGCCCGCGCCGAGGGGCGGGCAGCCGATCGCTGGGCGCTGCTCGCCATCGGGTATCCCGGTGGCACGATGGTCGCCTTCGAATTGTTCTGGTCGATGAGCACCCGCATCCCCGCGTCAATCTGGTCGGGGACCGCGATGGTGCTGGCGGCGGGCTATGTTGCCGTGGCGCTTTGGGCGGCGCGCCGCGACGCAGGGCAGGGCTTGCGGCTGGGCGCCGCGGCGGCGGCGGCCTTCGCGATGATCGGCCTGTCGCTGATGCTGACCCTCAGCCTTGCGGCGCTGTCCCTGGCTCTTGCTGTGCTGCTGGCGGTGAGCGCGGCGATGGACCGGCGTTTCGACATCCCGTTGCTGGGCTTGTTCCAAGCCCTCGCGGCGCTGGCTCTCGGCTGGAGAATCGTGATCGACCCCGGGCTGTCCTGGCTGCTGGGCTGGGAAGAGACCGGCGGCGCTCAGGATTGGGAGGTTCTGCTCAGCCTGGCGGCGGCTTTGGCCGCGCCCGCGGTTGCGGTCTGGCTGGCCTCGGGCATGCCTCGCAGTCGGGTGCGCGATTGGACCGCGATCTTCGTGGAAACCTCGCTGAGCGGCTTGGTTCCGGTGGCGCTCATGGTCCTGATTGCGCGGTTCCTGGTCGAGTCGGTCAGCGTGCACGCGCATCTGGGGATGCAGGGCACGGTGTTCATCGCGCTGGCTTGGGTGCAGGCGCTGCGTGCCGCGCGTTTCGCCGATGCACGGGCGCTGACGATCGTGCGACGCGGCCTGAGCCTTGCGTTTTCGCTGGCGGCGGCGCTGTGCCTTGGTCTGGTGATGACGGTGTTTTCCCCGCTTGGCGGTGGCTGGCTGACGGCCGACACGGTGCGCGGTCCGATCCTGGTCAACGACCTGATCCTTGCCTATGCGTTGCCCGGAAGTCTGCTTTTGTGGGTTTTCCGGAGGCAGGACGCGCGGGGGCGCTGGTTTGGCGCGAGCGCGGCGGGGCTGTTGGTGGCCTATTGGATCGGCAGCGCCATTCGCCATCTCTGGCAGGGGGGCGGCGGCATGGCCCTGTCGCGCGGTTTTGCGCAAGGCGAGCTTTACGCCTATACGGTCGCCTTGCTGGTCGCGGGGGCTTCGGCCCTGGCCCTTGCATTGCACCTTGGCCGCACGGGATTGCGGATTGTCGGTCTCGGGTTGATCGCTGTGGCCGCCGCCAAGGCCTTTCTGATCGACGCGTCCGGGTTGACTGGCTTGATGCGGGTCGGGGCGTTCCTGGGTCTCGGGATATCACTGGCGGGTTTGGCGTGGCTCAATGCCTGGGTGATTGCCCGCATGACCGGCGAGCGCGACCATGTAAGCGATATCTGAAGCGCACTCCCTGTGGGCGCTGAGGGCAGGGGCAATTGGCTTGTTTCTTCCGGGGTCGTTTCACGACAAACGTCGGCAGGTGTCTGTCAGCAAAGGCATTTCCGTGGCCTCACGTCATGGCGGTGTCGATCGTTTTCATGATCCGAGACCGCCGAATTGGCGCGCTGGAGGGGAAGCCATCTGCGCATGCGTCGATTGATGTTCTCGACGGTGCCTTTCTACCTTGCGGCGTTCAGGGCGCGAGAGCTCTGGGGAAACGGCTCTCATACGATAAACGTTTCATTCGGTAACCCATTGGTTTCTAACACGAGTCGCACTGCGCGGTAGCGCGCGCCCGTGCAAGCATCAGTCCTATAATCGGTATTATGTTATATGATCGCATGAGCCCACCTCGGGGCGGACAGGTTTTTCCAAGGAAATACAGAACACTGGCTGCCATCCTTCGCAAATGGACTGGCTGCGTTCGATGATGCGCCTCGCTGGTCGAGGGTTGCCAAAAAGCAACAATGCGATTGTGCCTTTCCAAGGTCTCTTGTTTGGCCTGTCGAACCCGGTGACTTCTTAACGTGATTTTAAACAATTGTCCGCCCTTATCAGGTGTGTATGAGTATGCGATGAAATCGGCGCGGGACTGCGCCCCCAGTATCGGTCCGCTAAATGCAGACAAAGGCTCAGAGCCATGACAGCGCGTTTCCGATCTCTGTGGATCGGGCGTTGATGGACGCGCGTACCGTATTGGTCATCGACGCGCCTGCGGCATTGCGCCTGCTTTCACCACGGCCGGGTCGCCAATCTGTCATCGTCACACAAAAACGCATGCTGGGTTCCGAAATGATCCGAACCGTGCGCCCAGATGCCATCATCGGCCCCCTGATCACCGCCAACTGGGATATCGTCGATCTGGGGATCGATCTGGAACAGCTTGGGTATCGCGGCGATCTCTTTGCACTGACCTTGCCGCTGCCCCGCGCCGAGCTCGTCATTCGCGAGGTCAGCGCGGTTTGCCCGGCCTTGAATGTCCGCTTGCTCGAGGTTGCCTGAGCGTCATTCCCCGCGCGGAAACCGCTGCGATTCCTCAAGCGTGTTCAGGTCCATGTGGTTGCGCATATACCGGTCCGAGGCCGCGCGCCTTGGTTCGAAATCCCAAGGCGCATACCGCCCCTGGCGCAACCCCTCATAGACAACCCACCGCCGTGCCTGGCTTTGTCGCACTTCGGCGTCAAAGGCCTTGAGGTTCCAACGCGCGCTTGCCATTGCCCGGAACCGTTCCAGAACCGGCGCAAACGCGGGATCCAGCGCAAGATTCTCTCGCTCGCGCGGGTCACTGTCCAGGTTGAACAGCAATTCGGGATCGGCATCACAGGCGATGTATTTCCACGGCCCGTCCACCAGCCCGACCATGGGCGCGACGGTGCCCTCGGCGGCATATTCCATCGGCACCGGACCGCGTCCGCCAGTGCCATGCATCAACGGCAGCAAGCTCTCGCCATCGGTCCAGGGTGCGATTTCTGCGCCGTTGATCCCGGCCAGATCGCAGAGGGTCGGCAAGATATCGAGCGTGCTGACGGGCTGATCCACCCGTCCCGGCGCCAGCCCCGGGGCCGCGATCATCAGCGGCACGCGCGCCGAGTGCTCGAAAAAGCTCATCTTGAACCAAAGGCCATGCTCGCCCAGCATCTCGCCGTGATCCGAAACGAACAGGATCACCGCCTCCTGGCGTGACTCCTCCAGCGTAGACAGGATCTCGCCGATCTTGTCATCAATATACGAGATATTCGCGTAATATCCGCGTCTTGCACGCCGAACTTGATCATCGGTAAGGTTGAAACCACGAAAATCGACGCTTTCCAGAAGCCGCTTTGAATGCGCGTCCTGATCCTCATAGGCAACCGCCTCTGGCGGATCCAGTTCTGCACAATTCTCGTACAAATCCCAATACTTGCGTCGCGCAACGAATGGATCATGCGGATGCGTGAAACTGACCGTCAGGCACCAGGGGCGCGGATCATGGCCACGCGACAGGTCGTAAAGCTTCTGACAGGCCTGATGCGCCGCATCATCGTCAAATTCCATCTGGTTGGTGATTTCCGCGACCCCTGCCCCGGTCACTGACCCCAGGTTGTGATACCACCAGTCGATCCGCTCGCCCGGCTTGCGATAATCCGGCGTCCAACCGAAATCGGCCGGGTAGATATCGGTCGTCAGGCGCTCTTCGAACCCGTGCAATTGATCGGGCCCCGCGAAATGCATTTTTCCCGATAGCGCCGTCTGATAACCGGCGCGGCGCAAATGATGGGTGAAACACGGGATATCGGCGGCGAAATTGGCGGCATTGTCATAAACCCCGGTGCGACGCGGCAACTGCCCGGCCATGAAACTGGCGCGCGACGGAGAGCACAGCGGACTGGCGCAATAGGCACGCGAGAATCGGTGCGACCGGGCGGCCAGTCGCCGCAGGTTCGGCGCATGTAGAAACGCCGCCGGCCCATCCTGAAAAAGGGTTCCGGTCAACTGGTCGACCATCAGGATCAGCAAGTTCGGACGGGGCATGGCGGACCTTTGCTCAACGGGGATGAGCACCGATCTTTACCCGCTTCGACGCGGGGCGCAAATCGAATTGCGACAATGCATGACCCGGGCCAGCCCCTCTGGTCAAGTCGCCTCGCGCCGCATAGTCTGGCACCGATCCGCAACCCTGTCACAGGTCCACCCATGCCCAAAAACCTGCTCTTGATCATCCTCGATGGCGTCCCTTATGCCAATTGGCGCCGCTATTTCGGATGCCTGGAAGGCTGGGTGAAAACCGGCGAGGCCCGGGTCTGGCGGATGCGCGCATCGCTGCCCTCGATGTCCGGGCCCTGCTATGCCTCGATCCACACCGGCGCCCCGCCGCAGGTGCACGGCGTGCTGACCAACGCGCATATTCACCGTGTTCAAATGCCTGACGTTTTCGGTCAGGTGCGCAAGGCCGGGGGGGTGACCGGAGCGGTCACGCATTCCTGGTGGTCCGAGTTCTTCAACCGCGCACCCTTCGACATGGTACGCGATATCGAATACGACGAGCCCGAGAGCGCCAGCATCAACCATGGCCGGTTTCACACAATGACCGCCTATAACCACGACAACCAGGCAACGCCCTGCGACGCCGACCTCTTCGCCACGCTGACCTCGCTTTGCGCGCGCTTCGCGTTGAACTACGGGATCCTGCACACCTGCACGCTGGACAGCATGGGCCACCGCTTTGGTCACGATTGCGCACAGATGGACCATGCCTGCGCGGTGCTGGACGCGATGCTGGCCGGGTTCCTGCCGACCTGGCGCAAGATGGGCTATGAGGTCATCGTCACCGCCGACCACGGGCAATCGCTGCGCGGCCACCATGGCGGCACCGGCGACGACCAGCAGGATTTCGCGCTTTACTACTTCGGTGATGCACAAGGCCCGGCTCAGGACATCGTGCTCGACCAGTTGCAACTGGCGCCGACGGTGCTCAAGCGGATGGGGGCACCGATTGCCGACACCATGACCGCCGCGCCGTTCCTCGACTGACGAGCCCTTTTCTTTACTCTGCAAAATATCCTGGGGGTGAGGCCGCAGGCCGAGGGGGCAAAGCCCCCTGCCCGGCTCCTCAGCCGCGGATCGCCTCAAGCATGCGATGCACGTTCTCGGGGTTTGCGTCGGGTGTGATGCCGTGACCCAGATTGAAGATATGCGGCCCCTTGGCAAAAGCCTGGACGATGCGGCGGGTTTCCGAGATCAGCCCGTCGCCGCCTTCGACCAGATAGCGCGGTGCCAGATTGCCTTGAACGCAGCCATCGACCTGAACGTTTTTCGCGGCCCAGTCGGCGCTGACCGAATTGTCCAGCGCGACGCAATCGGCACCCGTTGCGCGGGCGAAACCGATATAGCGATCACCCGCCTCGCGCGGAAAGGCGATGACCGGAATACCGGGATGGCGTGCTTTCAGGGCGGCGATGATCGTCGCGGCGGGTTTCAGCGCGAAATCGTCGAAATCGGCGCCCTTGAGGCTGCCGGCCCAGCTGTCGAAGATCTTCACCACCTCGGCCCCGGCGTTGATCTGCGCCGAGAGATATTCGATGCTCGCTTCGGTGAGCAGGTCGATCAAGCTGGAAAAGCCTTCGCGGTCACGGTCCTTGAAGGCATGCGCAGGCCCTTGGTCGGGGGTGCCGCGCCCGGCCGTCATATAGGTCGCCACGGTCCAGGGCGCGCCGGCAAAGCCGATCAGTGTGGTGTCGCGCGGCAGTTCCCGGGTCAGGATGCGCAGGGTTTCATAGATTGGTGCCAGCACCTCGTGCACGTCCTGCGCGGGGCGCAGCGCGGCGACCGCGGCACGGTCGGTGACGGTGGACATGCGCGGCCCCTCGCCTTCGGCAAACCACAATTTCGACCCCAGCGCCTGTCCGATCAGCAGAATGTCGGCGAACAGGATCGCCGCGTCGAACCCGTAGCGGCGCAAGGGTTGCAGCGTCACTTCGGCGGCCAGTTCTGGTGTGTAGCACAGCGACAGGAAATCGCCGGCCTTTGCCCGTGTGGCCTTGTATTCCGGCAGATAGCGCCCCGCCTGCCGCATCATCCAGACCGGCGGCACGGCCTGGGTTTCGCCGGCAAGCGCCCGCAGGATCGTCTTCGTCGGGCCGGGCTGGGCCGGGGCGGTGTCGGTCACGCTCTGGGTCACTTGGGGGCTCCTGTCTGTCGCGTCGCACGGGGATGCGGTGCGCGCCGCGTCTTGTCAAGCCGCAGGGGGACCGGGCGCGCGCCCGGTCAATCCTCGCGCCACCGGACGGCCTCGCCCGCGGCGCGGCTGATATAGATCGACAGATCCTGGGTCGGCACAAAGTTCTCGGCGTGGAATTCCAGCCGCGACTGGCTGATACGCTGCACGCCGGGCAGGCACAGGAATGCGAAATCCCAGTCCTCCGGGGCCTCGACCACCAGG
>JAGRMK010000056.1:6831-9057 GCA_020441345.1 Paracoccaceae bacterium | reverse complement strand
AAGATCGCCTGTCCGATCACGCCCGTCTCACCGGCGAGTTGCGCGTGCATCCGCGCCTCGTCCTCGGGCGTGACGCAATAGCGGGCGCGCATCTCGTCGCGCATCGCGGCATACTGCGCACGGGCCTCGGCCTGCTCCGCGGTTTGCGGGTCGTCGCGCGGCAGAGATGGATCGCGACCGGGAAACCATGAGTCCACGGACCCGCCGGAAACCGGATGATAGCGGTGCGACACGCGGACCTCGGTCTGCGGCGCGAAACTTTGCTCGCGCCAATAGGTCGATTGCAACACCCAGCGCGGCCGGCCGGTTTCATCGACAAACCCTTGCGCCTGCAAAGCGGCCTCCTGTTCGGCGGTCCACTCTCGCCGCGCCAGTTCCAGGATCTCCCAGTTGTGCACGGCGACCGCGTGCACACCGATCGCCAACAGGTCCGCCGTCCGGTCGACGCCATCCAGCGTGATGCGGTGTTCGGGCGTCATTGTCACCGGCTCTCCGTCGACCAGCGTGCGAAACCCGACGTAATCCATGCGCCCCGATTGCGGCAGCGCATAGCCTTCGAACCAGTCGTCGCCCCCGACCGGCGGCAAGGGAAAGGCGACGATGCCGGTCACCGGCTCATCGGTTTCGTTGCGAAACACATAATCGATGCGGATTTCATCCATCGTGATATGCAGATCCTCGCGCAGCAGGCGCACCGCGTCGGTCTGGCGCAGCTCCAGCCCGCCGACCGCGAAACCGGCCATCGAATCATTGGCGACGCCAGGTTGCGCGAACAGAACCGCGGCGCAAACCGCGCCGATTATCGTTGAATGCCGCATCGTGCCCCCTTGATTGCACTTGGAAATCCTGGGCGAAACTTTGCCACGGCCATTTGCAACCCGGCCTTGATCCCGGTCAAGTTCACACATCCGTGCGCGGAGGATCGCGAACCGGGGCGCGGGTTTGTGGACGCGCGTGCCGCGCTGAGGTATATCTGGGGGATCAAGTTGCTTTCCCAGCCCAGGTTGCCGCGCCGCGTGTCACAATTCCCCGCCTCAATTGTTGAGCCCTGGCGCCTTTCGGTCGCGCCGATGCTCGACTGGACCGATTCGATTTGCCGGCAGGTTCATCGCCGGCTGAGCCGTCACGCTCTGCTTTACACCGAGATGGTGACTTCGGCGGCGCTGGTGCGCGGCGGTGCACGGCATTTGTTGCGGTTCGATCCGGTGGAACATCCCGTGGCGCTGCAATTGGGTGGCTCGGATCCTGTCGAACTGGCGCAGGCCGTGCGGATGGGCGCGGACGAAGGGTATTCGGAAATCAATCTGAACGTGGGCTGTCCTTCGGACCGTGTCCAGTCGGGGAGTTTCGGGGCAGTGCTGATGAAATCGCCCGAGCTGGTGGGCGACTGCCTTGGCGCGATGCGCGCCGCGACACGCGCCGAGATCACGGTGAAATGCCGGATCGGAGTCGATGACCAGGACCCCGAGCAGGCACTGCCGGCTCTGCTCGATGCGGCGCGCGGTGCCGGGGTTAAGCGGGTGATCGTGCACGCGCGCAAAGCCTGGCTGCAAGGGCTCTCGCCCAAGGAAAACCGCGAGGTGCCACCGCTCGACTATGCTCTGGTGGAGCGGATGCTGTCGGCATATCCCGACCTCAAACTCTGTCTGAACGGCGGGATCGCGACGCTGGATCAGGCCGAAGATCTGCTGTCGCGCGGGTTCGCCGGGGTGATGATCGGCCGTGCCGCCTATCATCAGCCGGTCGATATCCTGGCCTCGGCGGACCGCCGGATCTTTGGCCAGCCCACCACCGATGCAGATCCTGTCGCGGTGGCTCATGACATGCGCCCGGTGATCGCCGGGCATCTGGCACGCGGCGGTCGCCTGATCGGCGCAACGCGGCACATTCTGGGCCTGTTTGCCGGTCAACCCGGCGCGCGGGCCTGGCGGCGCGCGCTGTCGGAAATGCCCAATGGCACGATGGCGGATTTCGACGCCTTGCTCGACGGTCTGACCCAAAGGCGCGCGGCATGAGGGCGGCGCTGGCAGCTCTGACACTGGCGGCGCTGGCGGCCTGTGCCCCGGTCGGGCAAGTGCAGCGGCTCGATGCCAGCACCAGCGCCACCGCGCCGATTGCCCCCTATCGGCCCGGTGCGCCGCGCCCCCTGCCCGCCAGCCGTCCGAATGCCGAGATGGCGCGCGATTTTCTGGAACTGGGATTCGCGATGGAAAGCGGCCGTCCGAT
>JAGRMK010000056.1:0-6744 GCA_020441345.1 Paracoccaceae bacterium | reverse complement strand
CGGCTGCGCACCGAGGCCGGGGTCGATATCGAACGCGCCAGCGAGATTCCGGAAGACACCAACACGATTACCGTCGAATTCCTGCCGCGGCGGCAGATGCAATCCGTGGTGCCCTCGGCGGCCTGCTTTGTCGTGCCCAACGTCAGCGACTGGTCCGAATTCGTCG
The DNA here is from genome assembly GCA_020441345.1 of Paracoccaceae bacterium. Classification (GTDB taxonomy): domain Bacteria; phylum Pseudomonadota; class Alphaproteobacteria; order Rhodobacterales; family Rhodobacteraceae; genus Pararhodobacter. Next base: position 6,578 of record JAGRMK010000056.1, on the reverse strand, counting down.
CCAACCGCCGCAGCAGCGCGATCGACTGGACGCGTGTCACCACCCGCACGCGCGCCACGGTCTTTGTGCCGACCGACACCACGCCGCAAGAGATCCGCGACTGCCTGCACGAGGAAATCGGCCAGGCGCTTGGCCCGCTGAACGACCTGTTCCGCCTGTCGGACAGCATCTTCAACGATGACAATTTCCAGACCACCCTGACCGGCTTTGACATGTTGCTGCTGCGCGTTTGGTATGCGCCCGAATTGCATCCGGGCATGACCCGCGATCAAGTCGCGGCACGGCTGCCGGTTCTGTTCAACAGGCTCAACCCGGCCGGGCGCCGTCACGACGGGCTGAACGCCGGCATCACGCCCCGCGCCTGGCAACAAGCGATCGAACAGGCGCTGGCCTCGAACGGTGGGCTGAACCAGCGCCGCGCCGGGGCGGCCCGGGCGCTGTCGCTAGCGCGGTCGCAGAACTGGACCGACAACCGGCTGGCGCTCAGCCTGATGCTGAACGCCCGTCTTGCCCCGCGCGATCAGGGCCAGGAAGCGCTGGATGCATTGCTCGCCTCGGCCGAGATCTATCGCCGCGCCCCCGGCGGCGAGGTGCACGCGGCGCATATCGACATGCATCTGGCGGTGCAGGCCTTGGCCTCGGCGCAGTCGGACATGGTGCTGGAACTGACCGCGCGGGCGATCCCGGTCGCGGAGCGCAGCGAGAACGCGGCTTTTCTGGCCTCTCTGGGCTTCATCCGCGCCGAGGCACTGGCGCTGCAAGGCCGCACCGCCGAAGCCGAACGGCTGAGGCTCGACTCCCTTCCCGCCGCGCGGTATGGCTTCGGCTCCGAGGATGCGGCACGCGCCCGGATGGACGAAATCGCCCGGATCGGCAGCGCCGCACAGCGGCTGGCGCGCCTGTGACCCCGGCAGACAAGAGGCTTTCATGATCATCATCGCAGGTTTGCTGATTGGCGCCATCTGGGGCGTGATCTACGTGCGCCGCCGCAATGGCCGGGGCTTTGACATTGCCCAATATGCCGCTGTCTGGGGCCTCATCGGTGCCATCCTGGGGGTGGTCGCGACGATCGGGGTCGAACGGTTGCTCTGATGTTCAGGCCGTTCCTCGATCAGATGCGCCAGCACGGCGTTCCCGTCACGCTTCGCGAATATCTGGGTTTTCTGGAAGCCCTGAATGCCGGGCTGGCGCAGTTCGACGCCGAGGGATTCTATTACCTTGCGCGCACCACGATGGTGAAGGACGAAAAGCATATCGACCGCTTCGACCGCGCCTTTGCCGCCAGCTTCAAGGGCCTCGACGACATCACCCCCGAAGCCGTTGTGCAAGCCATCGACCTGCCCGCCGAATGGTTGGAAAAACTGGCCGAGAAACACCTGACCGAGGAAGAGCGCGCCCAGGTCGAGGCAATGGGCGGGTTTGAAAAGTTGATGGAGACGTTGAAAAAGCGTCTGGAAGAGCAAAAAGACCGCCATCAGGGCGGCAGCAAATGGGTCGGCACCGCCGGCACCAGCCCGTTCGGCGCCTATGGCTATAACCCCGAGGGCGTGCGGATCGGCCAGAAAGAAGGCCGACACGGGCGCGCCGTCAAGGTCTGGGACAAGCGCGAGTTCCGCAATCTCGACGATTCCGTCGAATTGGGCACGCGCAACATCAAGGTCGCGTTGAAACGGCTGCGGAACTGGGCCCGCGACGGTGCCGAGCAGGAGCTCGACCTCGACGGCACTATTGACGCCACCGCAAAGCAGGGCTGGCTGGACGTGAAAACCCGGCCCGAGCGGCGCAACGCGGTCAAGGTGCTGCTGTTTTTCGACATCGGCGGGTCGATGGACCCCTATGTCAGGGTGCTGGAAGAGTTGTTCAGCGCCGCGCGGATCGAGTTCAAGCATCTCGAACACTTCTATTTTCACAATTGTCTGTATGAATACGTCTGGCGCGACAACGCCCGGCGTTGGGACGCCCGCACGCCAACCTGGGAGGTGCTGCGCAAATACGGCCCCGATTACAAATGCATCTTTGTCGGCGATGCCAACATGTCGCCCTACGAGATCGCCTATGTCGGCGGCGCGAACGAGCACTGGAACGAGGAAACCGGCGCGACCTGGCTGACCCGGGCGCGCGAACACTGGCCCAACAGCCTCTGGATCAACCCAACACCCGAACAATACTGGCAGCACTCGCACTCGATCCGCATGATCTCCGAGTTGTTCGAGGACCGCATGGTGCCGATGACCCTGGACGGGTTGACCAAGGGCATGAAGCGCCTCGGGCGTTGAGAATGCTGCATTGCAGATATTTGTTTTTCGCAGTTGCAGAAAGTGCTGGAATCATTCTAAAGTGAAGCCCTGCGCAAGATGCTGTGCGCCAAGAATTTGATATCACTGAGAGAATGACCATGCATACCGGATACAAGCTTCCCGACGTCACGTTTCACACCCGCGTCCGCGATGAAAGTGTCGCCGGCCCGAATCCGTTTCGCTGGGAGGACAAGACAACCGCCGATTATTTCGCCGGCAAGCGCGTTGTTCTGTTTTCCTTGCCCGGTGCCTTCACGCCGACCTGCTCTACCTATCAATTGCCCGGCTTCGAGAACGGCTTTGCCGATTTCGCCGCGCAGGGCATCGACGCGATCTATTGCATGTCGGTCAATGACAGCTTCGTGATGAACAAATGGGCGCAAGACCAGAAGCTGCAAAACGTGCAGGTGATCCCCGATGGATCTGGCGAGTTCACGCGCCGCGTCGGCATGCTGGTGCGCAAGGACAATCTGGGTTTCGGCCTGCGCTCATGGCGCTACGCGGCAGTGGTCAATGATGGCGTGATCGAAGCCTGGTTCGAAGAGCCGGGCCTGTGCGACAACCACGGCGAAGATCCCTATGGCGTCTCCTCGCCCGAAACCGTGCTGAACTGGCTGGTCGAGGCAAACCGCGAACAGGCCGCCTGACCCTGACCTTTGTCCGAGTGATTGGTGGGCCGTTCCCTTTGCCGGGGACGGCCCGTTTCTTTGCGCACAAGCCATGCACAAGACGCATGGCGCCATGTCGCAGGGTTTCTTGCCAGCACGCCGTCTGCTGCGTATTGTCGCCCGCAGGATTTCAAGGGGGAGAAACCCGATGCGCGACCTGAAGCTGCCCGACCAGCGCCACCCGGAGAAGGTGCATCGCCCCGATCAGGCACCGCAGCCCAAGAAACCCGCCTGGATCCGCGTCAAGGCCCCGGGCGGCGAGGCCTATAATGAGACCCGCCGCATCATGCGCGACAACAAGCTGGCGACGGTCTGCGAAGAGGCCGGGTGCCCGAATGTCGGCGAATGCTGGAGCCAGGGCCACGCGACGATGATGATCATGGGTGAGATCTGCACCCGGGGCTGCACGTTTTGCAACGTGGCGACCGGCAAGCCCGAGGCGCTTGACACCTTCGAACCGGGGCGCGTGGCGCATGCGGTGGCGACGCTGGGGCTCAAACATGTGGTGATTACCTCGGTGGATCGCGACGACGTGGCCGATGGCGGTGCCGAGCATTTCGCCCAGACGATCCGAGCCGTGCGCCACCGCGCCCCCGAGACGACAATCGAGATCCTGACCCCCGATTTCCTGCGCTGTGATGACACGGCTCTGGAGGTGGTGGTGGCCGCGCGACCCGATGTGTTCAACCACAATCTTGAAACCGTTCCCGGTCTTTATCCGTCTGTGCGGCCCGGCGCGCGGTATTTCCATTCGCTGCGCCTGTTGCAGCGCGTCAAGGCGCTGGACCCCGGCATCTTTACCAAGTCGGGTATCATGGTTGGCCTGGGTGAGGATCGACAATCGGTTTTGCAGGTCATGGACGACATGCGCTCTGCAGGGGTCGATTTTCTGACCATTGGCCAGTATCTGCAACCGACACCCAAGCATCACCACGTCGATCGCTTCGTGACCCCGGAAGAATTTGCCGCCTATGAGAAATCCGCCTTTGGCAAAGGGTTCCTGATGGTTTCGGCGACGCCGCTGACGCGTTCCTCCTATCACGCCGGCGACGATTTCGCCCGGCTGCGCGCGGCCCGCGACAAGAAACTGGGACGCGCCTGAGGCCGCCCGTCAGTAGATATAGCGGATATTCTCGGTCCAGTAGCGTTCCATCCGCTTGAGCGCGGCGTTGATCCGGTCCAGTTCATCGTGGTCGATCACGCCCTTTTCAACCAGCCCCTCGGCATGACGGGCGAAGAGATCCGACACCACGGTGCGGATATCATGCCCCGCAGGGGTTAGGCGCACGCGGACCGAGCGGCGATCGATCTCGCATCGGGCATGGTGCATATATCCGTTTTCGACCAGTTTCTTGAGATTGTAGGACACGTTCGATCCCTGGTAATAGCCCCGCGATTTCAACTCACCCGCCGTCACCTCATTGTCGGCGATGTTGAACAGCAACAAGGCCTGCACCGCATTGATGTCGAGAATGGACAGCCGTTCGAATTCATCCTTGATGACATCGAGCAGCAAACGGTGCAGCCGTTCGACCAGGGACAGGCTGTCCAGGTAGCGCGGCAGTAGATCCAGCAATCCCACGGAACCCGACGCGTCGGACGCCGGTTTGTTGACGGGTGTATGAAAACTCATGCGGCCTCCGACCATCCGGTTTGACGGCATAGTGACCTGCAAAAAGCAAACACCGGGTTAAACCGCAGGAAAAAATCGCACCAACCTCGGAACCGGTGCGCAACCGGGGGCGGCCGGGTGCCAAAGCGGGAGGTCTGATTGAAGTTTTTCACAAGTATGTCAGTTGCTTGAAACGCGATTGACCCAATGGAGCGTCCATGCGAGCGATCAGTCTTCACAATCGGAGTTTTCGACCATGTCTACGCGTTCCAAATCCCTTATTGCCGCCGCGTTCCTGATTTCCTTGCCCGCTCTTGCCTCTGCGCAGCAATGCCCGAGCTACGAATCCCCCGGCGCGTCGCTGTCCTATTCGTCGCAGGACGTCTGGGTTCCGCAGAGCCAGACGGTTATCGCGGGCGGCGATATCGATCTTGCGCAATGCGGCGCGCTCGAAGCGGTCGGGCATGTCGTGGAAAACCCGGATTTCACGCTGCAATACGATGACGAAGGTCTTGGCCGCGCGCTGGAGTTCCGCGTAACGGCGGATTGCGACGCGGTCTTGCTGGTCAACAGCGCAACCGGTGCCTGGGCGTTCAACGACGACGACGAATCCAGCGATCCGCGTATCCGGTTCGAGGGCGCACCGGGCGGGCGGTATGACATCTGGGTCGGCACCTACGACCCGGCCACTTGCGAGGCGACCCTGACCATCGAAAGCTTCTGATCCACGATCCTTGCCGCGCGACAACCGGGCAAGGCATGGCACGGCACGGCGCCGATCCCGATCTCCGGGGTCGGCGTCTTTTGCTGTCGGTATCTCGGGATGCACCGGTGTGCGCCGGGCCCCAGGTGTCCGACCCCGTGCGCCTGGTGTCTTCACCAAGTCCTGAGATCGCCAACCGAGCCTGATCCTTGACGGGGCCTGAAAATCCCGCCACGCTCGTGTTTCACAGAGATTTCACCGACCTCATTTTCAAGGAGTAACCGATGATCCCGTTTCGCTCGATCAAGGCTGGCCTGCTGATTGCTGCCGCCGGCTTCGCGATGACCCTCGCCGGGGCCGGATCGGCCGCCGCGCAACAATGCCCCGACTGGCAGCTGGGCGGCGTGCCGGTCAGTGCCGATGCGCAGACGCCACAGACCTACATGATCTATGCCGGGGGCTCGCTGGACCTGCGCCAATGCGGCACGATTTCCGGGGTCGGATATCTCACTGCGGCCCCGACGTTTTCGATCGCCTATCAGGATCTGGGAATGGGGCGGGATCTGACCATGCGGGTTGAGTCAGACTGCGACACCACCTTGCTGGTCAACAGTGCCAGCGGCGAGTGGATGTTCAATGACGACGACACCAGCATGAACCCGGGCCTTCGTCTGTCGGCGGCACCAAGCGGACGCTATGATGTCTGGGTCGGCACGTATTCCCAGCAGGCCTGCCAGGCGAGTTTGATCGTCGAGGCGGCCGGATCGCCGCCGCCCTCGATGTGCCCCGACTGGTCCCTCGGGGGGCTGGAGCTAAGCATGATGACCGGTCAGAGCGGCACCCAGGCAGTGACGGCGGGTGGCCCGATCAGCCTGTTCGACGGCACTTGCGACATCCCGGCGCATGGCTATCTGACGGCGGCGCCCACCATTTCGCTGTATCTGGATACCGGCGGTCAGGTGACGACGCTGGACCTTGGCGTGACTGGCGAGTGTGACCAGACGCTGCTGGTCAATGATCCGGCCGGCAACTGGGTGTTCAACGACGACGATGTCGATCTGCATCCGCGTCTTCAGATCGGCGATGCCGATCCTGGCCGCTATGACATCTGGGTTGGAACCTTTGGTGCGAATGGCTGTGCGTCGCAATTGGCGATCAGCGCGACATCTCCGCAAGCTCCGCAGGGGCAGCCGCCGGCTCAGGGCAAGTAATTCGGACGGCACATCATGAAAGGGCCGGGTCGCACGACCCGGCCCTTGTCTGTTCGGCGCTCAGGACACGAAACGCGGTGCCGCGTG
>JAGRMK010000542.1 GCA_020441345.1 Paracoccaceae bacterium | reverse complement strand
AGGTAAGCGCCCGAACGATGGATTGAAATTTATATTTTTTGCCGTTCTATATAAGCAATGCTAAACATCAGGGGCCGCAGATGAAACTGGATCAACTGAAGGTGCTACGCGCCGTGGTCGAAACCGGGTCGGTCAAATTGGCGGCCGAGAGCCTCAATCGCACCCAACCCGCGGTGAGCCAGGCGCTGAAGGCGCTGGAAACCCAGACCGGGACCGAGCTTTTCGATCGATCAGGCTACCGGCTGGAACTGACCGCGGTGGGCCGGCGGGTTTATCTGCAATCCCTGCGGGTTCTGTCCGAGGCCGAGGATCTGACCCAGCTCATCCGGCATTTCGAGAAGGGGCAGGAAGAGACGATCACCATCGCCATCGATGCCGCCGCCGATCTGAACATTCTGACCGTCGTGCTGGCCGGGCTGCAATCTCGCTTTCCCGACACCCGCGTCGTGCTGCGCACCGAGGTTTTGTCCGGTGCGATCGAGGCCGTGCAATCCGGGGAAGCGGCCCTTGCGGTCGCCCCCGCAATCCCCGTCGTGCTGGAAGAAGAGAGTTTCGACTACAGGCCCGTGGCCCGGTCGGTGATGCACAACGTCGCCGCGCCTTCACTTCTCGAAGCGATGGAGGCGCCCCAAACGCTGGCCGACCTTCGGCGGTTTCATCAGGTGATCGCGCGTGACAGCGGCCAGGCCTTGGGCCGGTTCGACCGCGAGCTTGGCGTCCAGAAGGGCCAGAGACGATGGTATGTCAGCGATCTGAACGTGAAGAAGCAATTGCTGGTGGCCGGCCTAGGCTGGGGACGCCTGCCCGAGCACATGATCGCCGCCGAACTGGCGCAGGGCCAATTGCGCGAGATCGCCCTGCGCCATACCCATCTCAGCTTCGACATCGAAGTATTCGCCTTTCGTCAGCGCAGGCCCGTCACAGGACCTGTTGCGGCCTGTCTATGGGATGCGTTCGGGGTGTCCGCCTGATGACCGGGTCGGCGCGGAAATGAGCAAACCCCAAGCGACCTGCCCCGCGTCCCCCGCTTTGGGCCGCAAGCCTGCCCAAAGAGCCGGTATTTCACCAAGGGCACACCCGATCTTTCCTGTCCGGGTGTCCCGATATCCTTGACTGGCTTCGGTCAATTTCCAGGGGTTGTATCCTTCGGCACCCCGTCAGTTGACTGGAGCCTGCCGAACACGCGGTCGCCGCGCCGGATCTCTGGCAGGTAGCCGGGATGATCGGGATTGAAGGCACGGACATCATCCAGTCTCGCCATTTCCGCGCTGCTCAAGACGATGACGGCGGCGCCGAGATTGTCGACCAACGGCTCTTTCTTGCGGCCGCCGACGATGACACTGTGGTTCCCGGCTTGTGCAGCAGTCAAGCCGACACGATCTGACCTGGACTTGCACCGATTCTGTTTCGGTCAGGTGCTCATGTTCGCTGTTTGATCCCAAGGTTTGATGGTGCGGTCCTTTCTCGGGAATGGAAGGAAGCACTATGGGACAAGTTCGCTTCGGAAACGCCGCAATCAGCAGCGTCGCACGCCGCTGTTCCGAGAACCCGGCATCCGCCCGGTGCACCGAATTCGGAATCCTGCCCCCCCAATGACCGGCACCGGCAAGGGACATATCCGGGCGGGAAAGCCCGACGCGATGGGGGACCACCGCGTCGAGCAAGGCGTCAGTTGCTGATCCGCAGCGTTGCATTGCGCCCGGGCACGTCCATCGCCGCAGCAACACCCTCGGCCGTGACCAGACTGCGCGAGCAGTTGATCGACGTCAGTGTCGGGATTGCCGCAAGCATCAGAAGTCCGGCATCGCCGACCTGGGTCTGCCCGATCTGGATCGAGGTAAGAGGCAGCCCCGCCAGATGTGCCATCCCCGCGTCCGAAACGGCTGTGCCATTCAACCAGAGCGTCCGAAGTGCGGTCAAGCCCGACAGGGACGCAAGCCCGGCATCGGTGATCGCCGTCCGATCGAGATAAACCACTTCAAGCGCCGGAAGCTGCCCAAGCGAGACCAGAGCGTCGTCGCCAATCCGCGTATTCCAAAGGAACAACCGCTTCAACGACGGCACCCTGGTCAGATACCAGACCGCCACATTGTCCACCGCGGTGTTCATCATGCCCATTTCCTGCAATCCGGTCAGTCCGCCCAGATGCTCGAACCCGGACCCGTTGACCCGCGTGTCGTTGAACCCCAGAACCTGCAAGGTCCGAATGGTTCCCAGCGCCGCGAAAGCCGCATCAGTAACGCCGGTCCGCGCAAACGAAAGGATTTGCAGGCTGCGATTGCCCTCAAGCGCGGCCATGCCGACATCCGTGACGCCCGTGGCGTCCAGCGTCAGTTGCGTCAGGGCCGGCATCGCCGCAAGTCCGGGCATCGCGGCATCGGTCACGCCGGGATTCATCGTCAGATCAAGGCCACGAACCCGTGACAAACCCGACACCACGGCCATATGGGCATCGGTCATTTCGCTGGTGCGCAGGCTGAGCCGCCATAGCTCGGGCACATCGGCCAGTTGCGCCAGACCTTCCGGGGTGATGCCGCGCGTGCTGTCAAGCGCGACGTATCCCAACCGGGGCAGAAACCTGAACAAGCCGATATCGGCATCGGTGATCTGCGGTGCGATTGCCGACCCGAAGCTGAGCGACTGCACATCGCCCAGTGTCTCGACGGTTACCGGCTGGTTGCGCACCTTGACCCCGAGTTCGGCAAAGCGCGCCGCAGCAGCGGCGGCGTCCTGTGCCCTGGCCGGCGCGGGAAAGAGCGCCGGAACCCCCAAAGCCGATGCCGCGGCCAGTGCCGTTACCAGGCTCTTGTTGAAGCCGCGGCGGGTGACGTGAGAAGGAAGGGACATGGATAAAACTCCTTGGATGATTCCCAACGCAATTTTATCGCTTTGCGCGTCGGCCAATCTTGATCGCCGTCAATCGGCGGGCTGCCGCCGCGCCTGATTGACGAAGATTTGTTGTCGTCCCCTGCCCTCTCGATATCTTGCCCTATCGGCTGCGTAGGCCATCGCAAAACGCGGACAAGATATGCCGCGCGATCATGCACGTGCGCTCAGCCCGTCCCTGGCGCAGGCCCGGTGTTGGCCCGTGCAAGGGCAATTCTCCATGGCCATGCCTGCCCCGTCGGTGGATTCGTCACCGAAGACGGCGGCCAAGAACGCCCCCGCATGACCTTTGCGGCATCGGGTTCGGCGATATCGGTGGCGGCGCGTTGGGTTGGGCTGGCGATGAAGCCAGCCCCTGTCACGGGATCAACCGGGCGATGATCAGATCGGCGGCCTCTTCGGCGCTCATCGTCGTTGTATCGATCCGCAACGACGGGCTCTCGGGGCTTTCATAGGGGCTGTCTATGCCCGTGAAATTCTTCAACTTCCCGGCTCGCGCCTTGGCATAGAGCCCTTTGACGTCGCGCGTTTCGGCCACGTCCAGCGGCGTGTCGACGAACACTTCGACAAACTCACCCGGCTGCATCATGCCGCGCACCATGTCACGCTCGGAGCGGAATGGCGAGATGAAGGCGGTGATCACGATCAGCCCGGCATCCGTCATCAACTTGGCCACTTCACCCACGCGGCGGATGTTTTCCACCCGGTCGGCCTCGGTGAAACCAAGATCCTTGTTCAGCCCGTGGCGCACATTGTCACCAT
>JAGRMK010000541.1 GCA_020441345.1 Paracoccaceae bacterium | reverse complement strand
GCGAAGAGACTGACAGGGCGCTGGAATTGCGCACCCGCGATCGTCAGCGCAAGCTGGTGTCAAAGATCGACGCGGCGCTGCGCCGGATCGAGAATGGCGAGTTCGGCTATTGCGACGTGACCGGCGAACCGATTTCGCTCAAGCGGCTGGATGCCCGGCCGATCGCGACGATGACCCTGGAAGCGCAGGAACGTCACGAGCGCAGCGAACGCGTGCATCGCGACGACTGAGCATCCAGGACAGATGAAAGCCCCGTCGAACGCCACGCCGCTGGCCGGGCGCAATGCTCTTGTGCTGGGGGCCGGTGTGGCCGGACTGGCGGTTGCCGGCGCCTTGCGGCAGTTCGGCATGGCGGTCGATCTGCTGGAGCAGGCGCCCGCGATTTCCGAGGTCGGCGCCGGTCTGCAAATCAGTCCGAACGGTGTGCGAGTGTTGCGGGCGCTCGGCATCGATCCCCACACCATCGGCGACCGGGCCGACGCCGTTGAACTGCGCGACAGTGCCGGGCGGCTGGTAACGCGGCTTGCGCTACCTGCCGACCCCGGATTTTTCCTGTGCCACCGGGCCGATCTGGTGCAGGGGCTGGAAACCGCTGTGCGGGCGACCGGCGCACAGGTGCAATTGCTGCAAAAGGTCGAGGCCGTCGCGCTGTCCAGCGATGGCGCACAGGTCACCACCTCGGTCGGAGCCACGCATGGCGCGCCGCTGGTGATCGGTGCCGACGGGTTGCATTCGATGATGCGCACGGCGCTGAACGGGCCACGCAAGCCGTTCTTTACCGGGCAGGTGGCCTGGCGTGCGCTGATCCCCGGCGACGGGGGGCCGCGGGTGGCGCAGGTGTTCATGGGGCCTGGGCGCCATCTGGTCAGCTATCCGTTGCGGGGTGGGACCATACGCAACATCGTCGCCGTGCAGGAACGCCAGACCTGGGCGGACGAAGGCTGGAACCATCCCGACACCCCCGATGCGTTGAGGGCGGCTTTTGGCGGTTTCGGCGGCCCGGTTCCCGGCTGGCTGGAAGCGGTGCGGGAGCTCTGGCTCTGGGGGCTGTTTCGGCACCCGGTGGCACAGACCTGGCATGACGGCCACGGCCACGCGGCGATTCTGGGCGATGCGGCTCACCCGACCCTGCCATTCATGGCGCAAGGCGCGAACATGGCACTGGAAGACGCCTGGACGCTGGCCGCGCAACTGGCGGCCAACCCAGAGAACCCGGCCCATGCCCTGTCGCGCTACGCGGCGATCCGTGCGCCGCGCACCCGGGCCATCGTCTCAGCGGCCAATCGCAATGCGCGCAGCTATCACTTGCGCGCGCCGGTTTCCCAGCTTGCGCATGGCGTGTTGCGGTTTGGCGCCAGACTGGCACCGGATGCGGCCCTGCGCCGGTTTGCCTGGATCTACAATCACGACGCCACCGCGCGGACCTCAGGTTAACCTGGCGCCTTTACCGGCAGGATCAGCCGCGCCACCAGACCGCCGTATCCCTCGGTCCTGCTGCGGTCCAGTTCCAGTCTGCCGGCGTGGCTGCGCATCGCATCGGCGACGATCGCAAGGCCAAGCCCGACGCCGCTTCCCCGGCTGGCGCCGCGCGCCGGATCGAGACGCACGAACGGATGCGTGGCAGCGTCATACTGCGCCGGGTCGATTCCCGGACCGTCATCCGCAACGCCGATCACCACGAAGCCGGGCCGCTGGTCGATGGTCACCAGAACGCGGCACCCATAGCGCAGCGCATTGCCGATCAGATTGTCCAGCGCCCGACCGAACAACTGGGGTCGAAGCGTCACCACCGGCCCCGTAGCCGAACCTCGCATCGTCACGTCGCGCCCGGTGCGTCCGGCCTCGGTCACCCGCTGGGCGACCAGCGCGCCCAGATCGGTCGGTTCAGCGGGTTCCACGGCGTCGTTACGCGCGAACTCAAGGAAGCGGTCGATCAGCGCCTCCATCTCTGCGACATCGCCCAGCAAGGCTTGCGCCTCGGCATCATCCTCGAGCATCGACAAACCCAGCCGCATCCGCGTCAGGGGCGTGCGCAGATCGTGGCTGACGCCCGAAAGCAACAGGGTGCGCTGTTCGATATGGCGCTCGATGCGTTCGCGCATCTTCAGAAAGGCGACGCTTGCGGCGCGCACCTCGGTCGCGCCACCCACCCGCAGCGGCAGCACCTGACCGCGCCCGAAGGCTTCGGCGGCGCGCGCAAGCCGGTGGATCGGACGCATCTGGTTCTTCAGGTAAATGAAGGAAATCAAGCTCATCACGACCCCGATCACGAAAACCAGAACCAGAAGTTGATGCGGGTTGCGGGCCGAAATCCGGCTGAGCGAAAACTCCAGCTGCAATGTTGTCTGCGTCCCCGCCAGCCACAGCGTCACGTCGCCGCTCTGCAAATCGACCGCAACCATTTCGGGCAACCCGCGCTGCAGCTCGCGAATCGCGAGGCGCCCAGACAGGTCGAACCATGGCACGCTGGGATTGCTGAGCCGCTCCGGGGCAGCCGCAACCGGTTGGATCTGCATCTCGAAGATCCGCGCCAAATCGGCGACCGCCTCGGTCTCGTCACCGGTCAGCGCAGCCGCGTCGCTGCGGGCCAGGATATCGCGCGCCACCAACACGAAATTGCCGGTCATCTGCCGGGTCACGCCGTCATAATGGCGCTGAATGAACCCCACCGACAGCACCAGCATGATCGCCACGACGGGCAGAAAAACGATCAGCGCGGCGCGCCAATAGAGCCCGCGTGGTAAAAACGGTTTGAGCATTCGACCCAGCATGGCGATACTCTAGGCTTCGATCCCCCGATTTGCGAGACCCGCCGTGACCGATCCCGATTTCGCCCCCCTGCCCGGCCAACCCCTGATCCTGGCCGAAGGGTTGCGACTGGTGCTGGCGCCGAATCCTTCACCGATGACCGAGCGTGGAACGAATACCTATCTGCTGGGCGATGGTGCGGTAACGGTGATCGACCCGGGGCCGATGGACCGCGCCCATCTGGCCGCCATCCGCGCCGCCCTGCGCCCCGGCGAGCGGATCGCGCAGATCCTCGTGACCCATTCGCACAAGGACCACTCGCCCGGTGCACGCCCGATTGCCGAGGCGACCGGTGCCCCGGTGCTGGCGTTCGGCGATTCCCGCGCCGGCCGGTCGGTCCGGATGCAGGCGCTCGATGGCGCGCATATCGGTGGCGGCGAGGGTGTGGATGCGGCATTCACCGTCGATCACGCCTTGCCCGACAAGGCCGAGATCGAGGCCGGCGGACGCCCGCTACACGCCATCCACACGCCCGGACATCTTGGCAATCACCTGTGTTTCCAATGGGGTGACGCGCTGTTTACGGGTGATCACATCATGGGCTGGGCACCCAGCCTGGTTTCGCCGCCCGAGGGGGACCTGACCGATTTCATGTCCAGCCTCGACCGCGTCGAGGCTCTGGGCGCACTGTGCTACTTTCCCGGTCATGGCGCACCGGTCGGCGACGGCATCGCACGGGTCCGCGCGCTGCGCGACCATCGGTTGAACCGCGAGCGCGCGATTCGCGCGGCAGTCATGGGCGGTGCGCAAACACCAGCGGCAATCACCCAAGAGGTGTATACCGACGTCCCGCAGGCCCTGTTGCCCGCCGCGGCGCGCAATGTACTGGCCCATCTGATCGACCTCGATGCACGACACATCGTGCGGTTCGATGGTCCACCCAGCCTGCATACGCGGGTTTTCCCCGCCTGACGCCGGCAACAGGCACCTCGATCGCACACCGGCCGACCGACATCGGAAAAAAACCAACAAACCCTCCCCAACCCTCTGGACGCCCCCGAACCGCCTTGCTATATGGCCCACGTGTTCCGGCGTAGCTCA
>JAGRMK010000540.1 GCA_020441345.1 Paracoccaceae bacterium | reverse complement strand
AGGCCGGCCGCCGCCCCTTCATCCACGGCAGAACGATGGACAGGATCCGCGAAACCGGGGTTTCGGTTTCGAACCGGATGTCGGGGTGCCAGGGCAGAACGAAGCGCATCGGCCGCGCGATATGAGGCATGGCGCGCAACAGGGTCTCGCGCTCTTTCAACGCCTTGCGCACCAGCTTGATCTCCAGGAATTCCAGATAGCGCAGCCCGCCATGAAACAGCTTGGTCGAGGCCGAGGACGTCGCGCCCGCCAGATCGCCCTTTTCCGCCAGCACCACCGACAGCCCCCGGCCCGCCGCATCGCGGGCAATACCGCAGCCATTGATGCCGCCGCCGATGATCAGCAGATCCACCGGGGTGTTCGTGGGCTGGATCGACTCAGACATGATCATGTTCGCGCGCCATTTTTTTCGTTTCCTTTCGTTTCTTACCAGTTTACGGTCGCGCCAACAATCAAATCCGGGACTTGGGGACACGCGCGAAACGAAACGCTGCGTCACCTGCCCCATAAGGAGCCGACCCGATGGCACAAGGCTTTCGACTGCCGGAAATCCTGCGGATCGTGCAGACCGAGGGACAGGTGACGGTCGACGGGCTGGCGGCGCGGTTCGGCGTCACCGCGCAGACCGTTCGCCGCGACCTGGCCGAACTCGACGAGGCGGGCAAGCTGGAGCGCGTGCACGGCGGTGCGATCCTGCGGTCGGGAACGGTGAACATCGGCTATGCCGAACGCGCGGCGTTGAACGCCGACGCCAAGGAGCGCATCGCCCGCGCCTGCGCCGCCGAGATCCCCACGGGCGCCTCGGTGTTCCTGGCGATCGGCACGACGACCGAGGCGCTGGCGCGCGCGCTGGTCGCGCACCCCGGATTGATGGTGGTAACCAACAACCTGACCATCGCCAACACGCTGGCCCGAAACCCGGCTTGCGAGGTGATCGTTACCGGCGGCACGCTCAGGCGGTCGGACGGCGGGCTGACCGGCCCGCTGACCGAAGCGGCACTGGGCCAGTTCAAGGTCGATATCGCGGTAATCGGCTGTTCGGCGCTGGATGCCGAGGGCGACATGCTGGACTACGACATTCACGAAGTCGGGGTGAGCCGCGCCTTGATTGCCCGGGCGCGGCGCGCCTGGCTGGTCGCCGATCGTTCAAAGCTGGACCGCGCGGCACCCGCCCATATCGCCTCGCTGTCGGCGTTGGAGGCCGTGTTTACCGATAGCCAGCTGCCCGCGCCGCTGACGCGGCGCTGCGCGGACTGGGGGGTTCGGGTGGTGGTGGCATAGGTGGCTGCGAGGCCGGCCCTCGGGGGCATCGAGCCCCCTCGGGCCGACGGGGGTTCCACCCCCGCACCCCGGGGATATTTGAAGAGAAAAGACAAGAGGCACACGCTGGATGCGCCCGGTTTCACAGTGCGGCGCGGGCCGCAACCCTGCGCATCGCCTCGGTCACGTCATGCACCAGCGTGCCTGCCATGGAGCGGAACACCGCGAGTTCATAGGCCTCGGGCGCGGGGCGGATCACGATTGCCTGCATATGGCCAATGGTCGAGCGCGCGCTGGTGCCGGTCGCAAGCCCCGTGTCGCGCAGGTCCAAGGGCGTCAGACGTGCCAGCACCGCGCGCGCATCGCGGCCCGCCAGGTGCAGCCAGGCCCAGCCGTCGGTCTGGTCGGTGACTGCGGCCTCCGTCGCCAGCGCGGCGGGCGGTTCGACACCGAGCAGGAACGCCAACTCGCGCCCAGCCCAGATCAGCCGCGCCGCGCCGCCTGCGGCGATTGCGCCGGAGGACGGAAAGGCAAGGCCCAGCGGAGCCAGCGCCGCCGAGACATCAGCCCCAGGATAGGGGGCAATCGCCGTCACCGGACCCGGATCCAGTAGCTCAAGGCGGGTTTGACCGATGGTCAGCGGCAGCCCGGTCACCGCCTGAGTTGCACCAAGATCAGCCACGCATCCGCCCTCCGTCCGGGTCGTAGAACACCGGATCAACAACCTTGACAGAAACCTTGTGCCCGCGCAGCCCGTCGATCATCCGCACCACATCGCCGTGCCGCGCGCGCCCGTTCTTGAGAAACCCGAGCCCCAGCCAGTGCCCCATCGTCACCGAGGGGGCAACCGAAGTCACATAGCCCTGGTTGTTCTCGCGCACCGGGGCGGCGGTTTCATTGTAGAGATGCGCGCCCGCCGAAAGCACATCGGCGCGGTCAACCGGGATCAGCCCGACCAGCTGTTCGCGCCCGGGTTCGACGAACCCGGGCCGGAGGCTGGCGGCCTTGCCGATGCAGTCCTTCTTCGCCGAAACCATGCGCCCCAGCCCGACGTCATCCGCCGTCACCCGTCCGTGGATCTCGGCATGGGTGATGA
>JAGRMK010000539.1 GCA_020441345.1 Paracoccaceae bacterium | reverse complement strand
TTCGAAGTGGCCAAAGCCCATTGGGAGAAGCTGTACACGGACGACGGCGCCCATTTCGACGCCGAGGTCATTCTCGATGCGGCCAACCTGCCGCCGATCGTCTCGTGGGGCACGAGCCCCGAGCAGGTCGTTTCCGTGGCTGGCCACGTGCCCAACCCGGAAGACATCGCCGACGAAACCAAGCGCAAGGCCGCGGTCCGCGCCCTCGACTATATGGGGCTCAAGGGCGGCGAGAAGATCACCGACATCGCGCTCGACCGTATCTTCATCGGTTCCTGCACCAACGGGCGGATCGAGGATCTGCGCGCCGCGGCGGCGGTGCTGGCCGGGCGCCGGGCGAGGGTGCCGGGGCTGGTCTCTCCGGGGTCGGCGCAGGTCAAGGCGCAGGCCGAGGCCGAGGGGTTGGACCGGGTGTTCACCGACGCCGGCCTTGAATGGGTCGCCTCGGGCTGTTCCATGTGCGTCGGCATGAACGGCGATCTGGTGCCCGAGGGCAATCGCTGCGCCTCGTCCACCAACCGCAACTTTCGCGGCCGCCAGGGGCGCGGCGCGCGCACCCATCTGATGTCGCCGGAAATGGTCGCGGCGGCCGCCGTCACCGGCGCGATTGCCGATGTGCGGCCGTTGCTTCAGGGAAGGGGGCGGTGATGGCGGGCTGGGCACATCATCAGGGGCAGGCGGTGGCCCTGCCGCTGGCCAATGTCGATACCGATCAGCTGATCCCGGCGCGGTTCATGTCGGTGTCGCGCGCCGATGGCTATGGCGATTATCTGCTTTATGACCTGCGCCGCGACGATCACGGCGCCTTGCGGGCCGATTTCGCGTTGAACGCGCACCCTTCCGCCTCGGTTCTGGTTGCCGGGCGCAATTTCGGCAGCGGATCGTCGCGCGAGGCGGCGGTCTATGCGCTGGTCGATGCCGGCATCCGCGCCGTGATCGCCCCCGGTTTCGGCGACATCTTCGCCAGCAACGCCGTCAACAACGGCCTGTTGCCGGCACGCGTGGACGCCGCCGACTGCGCGGCTTTGCTGGACCGGCTCGGCGGCGGCGCATTGCCCGCGTCGGTCGACGTGCAAGCCGGTACGGTGACCATCGCCGGCACCACCCTGGGTTTCGCGCTGGATGAAAGCTGGCGGGTCAAGCTGATCAACGGCTGGGACGATATCGACCTGACCCGGCAACACGCCGACGCGATCGCGCGTTTCAGGCAGGCCCGCTGTCGGAACGCGCCGTGGACATGGCCGGCGACGGCCCCTTGAGTTCGATGGTGTTGCCGTCGGGATCGTCGAAATACAGCGACGGCCCGGTGCCTTCGGCGCCGAACCGGTCCCTGACCTCGCCCGGGGTGATCCCGAAGCTGGCCAGATGGCGGATCAGTGCCTCGCCGTCGAACGGGTCGATGCGCAGCGCCACATGATCGACATTGCGCCCGCTGCTGCCGTCAGGCTTGGGCAGAAGGTCGATCATCGAGGCCCCGGCGCCCAGATGGACCAGATTGGCCTTCGGATTGCGGCGCACCACCCTGCAACCCAGAACGTCCTCGTAAAAGCGCACCGAGCGTTCCTGATCGGCGACATAAAGCACCACATGGTCGATGTGGCGAATGGTGAAACTCATGAGGTCCCCTCCTGTGTCGGGCCGCCCCGCATGGGCTTGCGGCGGGGCGCGATTGCATTACTGTCAACTGTAGACACTTTCCCCGAGGGTGCCACCCACCTGTCGCCCCCG
>JAGRMK010000538.1 GCA_020441345.1 Paracoccaceae bacterium | reverse complement strand
CGGCCCGGGGCCTGTTTTACCATTTCGGCGGCCAGCAATGTGCCCGATCCGATCGGTTTGGTGACGATCAGAGCATCGCCGGGTTGCGCGCCGGACTTGGTGCGCGGCGCATTCCTGGCGATCCCGGTCACGGTCAGGCCGATGGTCAGTTCGGCGCCCTGGGTCGTGTGGCCGCCGACGAGGCTTGCCCCCGCGGCCGTCAACTCCTGGGCGACGCCCGCCATCACCTCGGAAAGGGTGCGGGATTGCAGCGTTTCGGACTGGCGCGGCAGGATCAGGGTGACAAGCGCCGCCTGCGGCTCGGCGCCCATTGCCCAGATATCGCCCAGCGCGTGAACCGTGGCGATCCGGGCCATCAGCCAGGGATCTTCGGTGACAGCGCGCAGGTGGTCGGTGGCGAGCACCTGTCGCGTGCCGCCAATGGTGAGAATGGCCGCGTCATCGCCGATGCCGACTTCAGCCGTGCCGGGTGCGTCGATCCCGGCCAGCGCCCGCCTCAGGGCATCGGGCCCGACCTTGGATCCGCAGCCACCGCACATCGGTTTTTCGCCCAGCGCCTCGAGCAGACCCAGTGCGTGGGGCGCCGGAACGGGCGGTTGGGGCATCGCTGGCAGGGTATGGAACTTGCGCATGAATTTCTGGTCGATCCGGTTCTTGACAAACCACAGCCAGCGCCCGGCCAAGGGAAGCCCCCATTTGTCGGCCAGAGCTGCCTTGCCGCCCAGCGAGATCAGCTTCAGGTAATCGCGCTGCGGCGCGTAGTTCTGCAATGGCGCGCCCGACAGGGCCGCACGCAGGTTATGGGCGAGCACCGGCGCTTGCCGGACCGCGAAGACCCCCGCCTTGGGGCGAGGAGCCCAGCCCATATGGGCACAATCGCCGACCGCGAACACCTCGGGATGCGAGACCGAACGCAGGGTCTTGTCGATGGCGATGAACCCGTCGGTCAGGTTCAGGCCGGTATCTTGCAGCCATTCCTGCGGTCGGCTTCCCGTCGCGCCCAGGGTGAACGCGGCCTCGATCCGGGCGCCGCCTGCCAGTGTCACGCCCTCGGCATCGATAACCTGGGGGGGCTGCCCCTCGACCAGGGCGATGCCGCGTGCGGCAAGCAGCGCCAACAGCCGCCCGCGTGCCCCGCGACCCAGATGCGGCAGGGCGATATCGCGTTCGACCAGGGTGATCTGGCGTCCCGGCACATGCGCCAGCCGGTGATCCATCGCCAGCGCCAGTTCCACGCCCGCCACGCCTGCGCCGAGTATGGCGATGCGGGGTGCGGCCTGGCCTGCGTCTACGCGCGCGACGAACCGTGCCCAGCGTTCCGAATACCCGCCCAGCGGCTTGGCGGCGATCGCGTGGTCGGAAAACCCCGGCAGGCCCGGCAGATCCGAGGTGATGCCGATATCGACGGAGGCCACGTCATAGGCAACCGGCGGGCGTCCCGGCACCAGTACCTGACGGGTCTGCGGATCGAGACCCTGCGCGCGCCCCAGGATCAGCCGCGCCCCGGCGTGACGGGCCAACGCCACAAGGTTCATTTCCAGGTCGGCCCGCGCATAGTGCCCGGCGATATGGCCGGGCAGCATGCCTGTATAGGGCGCGGTCGGATTCGGGTCGATCACGGTCAGGCGCGCGCCGGGCAGGGGGGACATCGCCCAGTCAAGCAAGGCCAATGCATGCGCATGGCCGCCTCCGATCAGGACAAGGTCGCGGGTCTGGGGAAGGGTCTGCATGGGGCCTCCGATCTGCGCCCGTCCTAGCCCGTGCGCCGCGGCAACGCGAGGGGACAAACTGCCGCTTTTTCCGACGGAAGAGCAATCGTCATGGCGCTGTTCCGATGGGGCGATTTCCCTCTTGACGGGGCTGGGACCGTGTCCTAGGTAGCCGCCAGCCTGTGGCGGAGTAGCTCAGTTGGTTAGAGCAGCGGAATCATAATCCGCGTGTCGGGGGCTCAAGTCCCTCCTCCGCTACCAGATTTCCGAATGATTTCAGAATGTTTCTTCTGGTTCCCCAGGGGACCGGGGGCAGTCGCGTCTTTGGTGTAGACCGGCTGATGGCTGGAACCT
>JAGRMK010000055.1:9786-10880 GCA_020441345.1 Paracoccaceae bacterium | reverse complement strand
ACGGCGCGGGCCATGACATGCGCGAGGTCGTGGCGGATAAGCTCCAGCGCCTGCGCGTCGTCCTGCATCGTGTGAATGGCGATCCGCGCGTCGCGGTCGATCGGCCATTGCAGATCCCAATGCGCGCCATCGACGCTGGCCGAAATCGCTTTCTTGCCCAACGAGGTCGAGATCGCGGCGGCCACCTGCGCAGGTGTGACACCCGCATCAAAGCTGCGGCTGTTGCCATCGGGGAATGTCAGGGAAATCTGGCTCATCGGCCAAGCTCCTCGTCGTTTTGGCGCCCACGGAACGCCCGGTTGCGGGTTATGTTGCGGTCTCTATCGCGCCGTTCGCGGCAGATTTCAAGCGTTGCCGAACAGCGCGACGCGGCATCGGCGGCTTTCCTTGCGTTTTCCCCAGAATAGGGCAGGCTGTCGGCACTCACCGTGAAAGGCCATCATGCGCAGTTTCGACGAGATCCTCGACATCGCCGCCAACCGCAAAGGCGGGCGCGCGGCGGTGCTGGCCGAAATCCCTGCCCCCCTGAGTGCCGATGCACTGGCCGACCTGCCCGATTCTGCCTGGCTGGCAGCGATGGCGCGCGGCATCTTTCAGGCAGGGATCAGCTGGAAGGTCGTCGAGAACAAATGGCCCGGTATCGCCGAAGCGTTCTTCGACTTCGACCTGGGCCGCATCGGCATGCAACCGCCCGATTGGGTCTATGACCTGGCCGAGGATACGCGGGTCATCCGCAGCCCGCCCAAGCTGCGCGCCATTGTCGACAACGCCGCCTGGATCGGCCGCGTTTCGGCGGAACACGGCAGTTTCGGGCGTCGGGTCGGCGACTGGCCCGCTCGCGATTTCGCCGGGCTTCTGCGCTGGATGCAAACCGAAGGCGCGCGTATGGGCGGTGCCACGGGCCCCTACATGCTGCGGTCGATGGGCAAGGAAGGCTATATCCTGTCGCAGGATGTCGTCGCTCGGCTGGTTGCCGAAGGAGTGATCGACAAGGAACCCACGTCACAAACCGCGATGAAGGCGGTGCAAGAAGCGTTCAACACCTGGGCCGTGCAATCGGGCCAGCCCCTGACCACCATCAGCCGCGTTCTGGC
>JAGRMK010000055.1:1999-9672 GCA_020441345.1 Paracoccaceae bacterium | reverse complement strand
GAGCAACACGGCCCGCATTTGCCCACCATGACCGACACCCGGCTGGGCTACGAAGTCAACATCCGCGCGGCGCGCAAAGCCTATGCCACCCGCCCTGTGGTCGTGGCGCCGGTCGTCTGGTCGGGCCTGTCGGAACACCACATGCCTTTCGGCGGCACGCTGACGTTGAGCCACGCCACGTTTCGCGCGGTGTTGCGCGACCTGATCGACGCGCTGATCCGCCACGGGTTTCACGACATCCTGATTTCCAACAGCCACGGCGGCAACGTGGTGGCGATGCAGCAGATCTGCGATGAACTGTCGCCGGGGCTTAACGCCACGCTGGTCGGCACGACCTATGTGACCGAGGCGGGCGAGGATCTGTCACGCCACCTCCAGGACCAGCCCGGCGTGATGCACGCAGGCGAGGCCGAGACCTCGATGATGATGGCCGTCGAACCCGATCTGGTGGACACCGCCGATCTGGCGACGCTGGTCGACGGAATGGACGGCGGCGGGTTCCTGAAAGCCGGGAAAGCCGCCTATCGCTGGCGGCCCTTCGCGCATCTGACGGGCAATGGCATGGCCGGGAACCCGGCGCGCGCCACGGCGGCCAAGGGCGAAGCGATGCTCGAAGCCGGGGCCGCGGCGCTGGCGGCGCTGATCCTCGACCCCGCGACCTGGGCGGCACCGGGCGACAGGCGCGGTGAGGGCACGCAGGGGGTGCCGTTCCGCCGGGTCTGAAACCGACGCAGGGTGTGCAGGGTCATCCGTCAGCGGGTCTGGCCGATGTTGGCGCTTCGCGCTAGGCTCGGGGAACAGATCGCAAGAGGGACACCATGACCGCCTATTTCGACACGCCGCAAGGGCGCCGCCTGGCCTATGTGAAAACCGACGGGACGGGTCCGGGGGTGGTGTTCCTGGGCGGATTCAAATCGGACATGACCGGCACAAAGGCGCAATTTCTGGAAAGCTGGGCACGCGAGCGGGGCCGTGCTTTCCTGCGGTTCGATTATTCGGGCCACGGACAGAGCAGTGAGGATTTTCACGACGGCTGCATCGGCGACTGGACCGAGGATGCGGTGGCGGCGATTTCCGCGTTGACCGAGGGGCCGCAAGTGCTGGTCGGCTCCAGCATGGGTGGCTGGATCGCGCTTTTGGTGTGCAGGGCCCTACCTGGACGGGTCGCGGCACTGGTCGGTATCGCCGCCGCGCCCGATTTCACCGAAGACAGCATGTGGGACGGGTTCGACGAGGCCCAGCGTGCGACCCTGCACGAGGCAGGGCGCGTCGAACTGCCGTCCGAATACGACGACGGCCCCTATGTCATCACCCGCCGCCTGATCGAAGACGGGCGCAATCACCTTGTCCTGCGCGCGCCCTTGCCCCTGCCCTTTCCTGTGCGCCTGCTGCAGGGCTCGGCGGATGTCGATGTCTTGCCCTCGGTCGCGCTGCGACTTTTCGATCATGCCGACTGCCCCGACCTGCACCTGACACTGGTCAAGGGTGCCGACCACCGGTTTTCCGAACCCGACAACCTGGCGCTTCTGACGCGCACGCTCGACGCACTGGAGGTCTGAGTCATGCGCTGGTTCAAACGCCTGATCGCGGTGCTCGTTCTGCTGGTCGCGGCGGGCGCGGCGATCTGGATCACCGCCCCGCGCGATGCCTGGCCGACAGCCGCCGAGATTGGCGCTGTCACACCGGGCGACGATCTGGATGCCTGGCTGGCGCAACGCGAATCGGTGTTCGATGACATCACCGATGGCGCTGAAAAGCACATCTTCTGGGCCGGCGAGCCGGGGGCGCGGACACCGACCGTGGTCGTCTATTTGCACGGCTTCTCGGCCACCCGGCAGGAAATCAGCCCGGTCGCCGAGCGCCTTGCGCAAGAACTGGGTGCGAACCTGTTTGCGACGCGCTTTGCCGGGCATGGCCGCGACGGCGCGGCGCTGGCCGGGGCCTCGGCCGCCGATTGGGCCCTGGATGCCGCCGAAGCCATGGCCGTGGCCCGCCGTCTGGGCGACCGGATCGTGCTGGTTGGCACCTCGACCGGCGCTTCGATCGGCACGCTGATGGCGCTGGACCCGGCCTATGCACCCGAGATCGGCGCGTTGATCGCGATCTCACCGAATTTCGAGATCAACAGCCCGCAAGCCTGGCTTCTGGACCTGCCCTATGCACGCGACTGGGTGCCGCTGATTGCCGGCGAAACCCGGTCCTGGGAACCGGTCAATGCCCGACAGGCACGCTATTGGACCACCCGCTACCCCACTGTTGCCGTGTTCCCGATGCGCACTGTGCAACAAGCGGCGGCCAGCGCGCGGCATGGCGCAGCCCGCGTGCCGCTGCTGGTGGTCTATTCCGGCGAGGATACGGTCGTCTGGCCCCCCGCCACGGCCCGCGTCATCCAGGCCTGGGGCGCACGCGTCGATTCCCATGTCGTCACCGACACCGGCGACCCCAGCCATCACGTTCTGGCCGGTGACATCCTGTCGCCTGGCACCACCGACTGGGTGATCGACACCGCGTTGAGATGGCTTGCCGACCTGTGACTTGACTGCACCCCGCGCCTGACGCATGAACGGCGCCAGCGGTCCCGTAGCTCAACTGGATAGAGCACCTGACTTCTAATCAGGATGTTGGGGGTTCGAGTCCTCCCGGGATCGCCAAGAGCCTCGGATCTTGCGCACGCCACGATTGTGTGACAAGCCCCGTGCCCCGGCAAGGTTGGCGGATCCTGTCCGGGTATGACCGAAAGCCTGGCACGCACAGGTCATCCGCGCCGAGTATCTCACGAAACCGAAGACTGCCGGATTTGAGAGCACAGGGGGCTTGATCGCCTCATCCCGACGCGCCGCGGGTTTCTTCGTCGCCAGCCCCCCATCGCGGTCTTCAAACTCGTCAGCGAAAAGGGCATAAAGGCCAAACTGGCCGAAGGCCGCCGCCCTTCCGGGTGTTTTCGCGTTTCGCTGCAGGACACATCGCCATGCCCACATTTGACCGCGCCGACCTTGGCTTTCAGCTGTTCGATGTGGCCGATCTGGAAAGCCTTTTGTCCCGGGACCGGTTCGGCACCATTGACCGCGCCGTCGTCGAGGGCGTCATCGACACGGCCTCGAAACTGGCGGCGTCGCATTTCGAGCCCTTCGCGCGCCTTGGCGACGAGAAGGAGCCGCAATTCGTCGATGGCGCGGTGCGGATGATCCCGGAAACCGGCGCGGCGGTCCGCGCCTTTGCCGACGCCGGTTTCATCGCCGCCCCTTTCCCCGAGGATCTGGGCGGGCTGGGCTTGCCCGAGACGGTGGTGCAAGCGGTCTATTACATCTTTTCCACCGCCAATATTGCCTTTCAGGGCTACGGCATGCTGACCGCCGCGGCGGGGCGTCTGCTGGCCAGCTATGGCGACGCGGCGATGAAGGCGACCTATCTCGCCCCGATGCTGACCGGGCGCTACCTGGCGACGATGTGCCTGTCGGAACCGCAGGCCGGGTCGTCATTGTCCGACATCACCACCACCGCGCGGCCGAACGGCGATGGCACCTACCGGATTTCCGGCCGCAAGATGTGGATTTCCTGCGGCGAGCACGACATTTCCGAGAACATCGTTCATCTGGTGCTGGCCAAGGTGCCGGGCGGCCCCGCCGGGGTGAAGGGCATCTCGCTGTTCCTGGTGCCGAAGTTCCGGGTCAACGACGACGGCACGCTGGGTCCGCGCAACGACGTCACCCTGGCCGGCCTGAATCACAAGATGGGCTACAAGGCGACCACCAACTGCGCCCTGAACTTCGGTGAGAACGGTGATTGCGTCGGCTACCTGATCGGTCAGGAGAATCACGGCCTCGGCTACATGTTCCAGATGATGAACGAGGCGCGGATCGCCGTCGGGTTGGGCGCGACGGCACTGGGGCAATGCGCCTATCAGGCCTCGCTGGCCTATGCCCGCGAACGGCCGCAGGGCCGCCATCCAGACGACAAGGACGCGACGAAGCCGCAGGTTCTGTTGACCGAGCACGCGGATATCCGGCGTCTCTTGCTGGCCCAGAAGGCCGCCGCCGAGGGGGCGCTGGCACTGGGCCTCTATTGCGCGCTGCTGGTGGATGTCTCCGTCTCGACCAGCGACGAGGCCGAACGGCGCGAGGCCGCGCTGATGCTGGAAATGCTGACGCCGATCACCAAGTCCTGGCCGTCGGAATTCTGCCTCGAGGCCAACAAGCACGCGCTGCAGGTGCTGGGCGGCGCGGGCTATACGCGCGACTACCCGATCGAACGCTGCTACCGTGACAATCGCCTGAACCCGATCCACGAGGGCACGCACGGCATCCAGGGCATGGATTTCCTCGGTCGCAAGGTGATGATGAAGGACGGCGCCGGGGTGCACCTGCTGACACGGCGCATTCGCACCGACATCGACGCCGCGCGGGGCCAAGTCGACCCGGTATTGATCCAGGCACTCGATGACAGCGTTGCACGGTTCGAAACCGTCACGGCGTTCCTTGTTGGCGAAGTCGCGAAGGACCGCCGCAAGGGTCTGGCCAACGCGACCCTCTATCTGGATTTCACGGGCCATGTGGTGCTCGCCTGGATGCACCTGCGCATCGTGATGGCGGCCCTGCGCAAAGAGGCGCGCGACGGCGAAAGCCCCTTCACCAAGGGCAAGAAGCAGTCGGCGGTGTTCTTTTTCAATCGTGAGCTCGTGCGCACGAAGGGCTGGGCGGAAACGCTGCTCAGCAACGACCTGAGCGCCTTTGAGGCCGATGCCGACTGCTTCTGACATACGGCGCTCGGCCCCGGCAGGAACGGGGCAGCGGCATCGGAAATCACCGGGATAAATCCCTTGGCATTGCAACACATGTCTGCTTTTTCCGGTCGCGTATTCTTGTGACAGGCGGTTCTGACACGATCAGCAGGGCGATCACGCATCGGGCATGGGCGAGTTGAAAACGCCTGCCCTGGCACACTCAGGCCGCAAGATCCGTCGCGTCACGGAGCCCGTCAAATTGGCCTCTGCCAGGGGGTTTGGGGCATCTGGTCTTTCTCGACCTGATCGACCCGCGTCCAAGGCACCGGATCGGCGCCCGCCCATAGCCCATCTGGCGGCACCGTCACGCATCGGTTCCTGCTTGCTGGCGCGCTTTTCGCTCTGTTTGGGGGCCATGGCGCGCGCGGTGCGACGCCTTGCAATTGGACACGCCCCTCCTAGATCATGGGCTCGACAACTGGAGGTTTCCATGCGTTCACAGGCAATCACGGCCTTGATGGGTGCGGTTCTCGCCGCCAACCCGGCCCAGGCGCAGCGCCACGGCGATGCCGAGGCGCCGATCTCGGTGGAAACCTCGCTCGATATCAACCGCTATGCCGGTCTGTGGTATGAGATCGCGCGGTTTCCCAACCGGTTCGAACGCGATTGTTACGCCGTGACCGCTGAATATACGCTCAACGACAACGGCACCGTGGGAGTGCGCAACACCTGCCACAAGGGCGCCGTCGATGGCCCGATCGAGGTGGCAGAGGGCACCGCCCGTGTCGAAGGGCCGGGGCGGTTGTCGGTGAATTTCGTCTGGTTCCTGCCCTTCATCCGGGGCGACTATTACGTGCTCGATGTCGCGCCCGATTATAGCCTTGCGGTGGTCGGCGAGCCGGGGCGCACCTATGGCTGGATCCTGGCACGCACGCCCCGGATTGACCAGGACGCCTATGACGGCGCGGTCGCGGTGCTGGAACGCAACGGCTATGACTCTGCGGGACTGGAGCGCGTGACTCAGCCTTGATCAGCGAACTGATCGCGGGCGACGGCCAGCCGCGCCAGCGCCGTCACCAGGCATAGCGCCGCGAAAACCCAGGCGAGCGGCACGAAGGCCGCCGGGAACAGGCACAAGGCCACGAAGAACGCGATGGTTTCCGTGCCCTCCAGCAACCCGCCCGCGTGATACCAGGATTTGCGGCCATTGGCGCTTGTGCTGAGGCGATGCTTTTCAGCCAGGATCGCGTAGCCCAGAAAAGATGCGGCATTGACATAAAACGCTGCCAGCAGCGCCCCACCCGCGAGGCCATGCGCGCCCGGATCGGCCCAGATGAAGCCCATCGGCACGGCGGCGTAAAACACGAAATCGGCCAGAATGTCATAATACCCGCCGAAATCGCTGGCACGGGTTGCCCGGGCAACAGCCCCGTCCAGCCCATCAGCCAACCGCGAGGCGAGGATCAGGGCCAATGCCGCTCCATATGCCCCGACCGCCACACAGATCGCCGCCGCCAACCCGAGCATCAGCCCCATTGTGGTCACGGCGTTCGCGCTAAGCCCGGCTGCGGCAACACGGCGGCCGAAAGCGTTCAAGGGCGGGTCGATAAAGGGGCGGACGTGACGATCTAGCATGGGGAACCTCTTGCTGTCCTTACGGGGACATGGGTGCCCGTGTTACCGCTCTACCGGATCGAGACGTGGCACGGCGCGCAGAACCGGCAGCGCATCGGACATCAGGACCAGGGTCTCGCCGTCGCGTTCCCAGCCGGTGACCGATCCGATCACCGTGTTGAACAGCGCCTCGACTTCGGCTGCGCGTCCGCGACAGGCAATGCGCGTCGCGGCCAAGGGCCCGAAAGAGAAGGCCGGTCCATCCACTGAATAGGAACCGGTAAAGCGGTTGCACCCGGAACGCCCCGAGGCTTGCCCGTCCGACAAGCTCACCGTGACACCATCGGCGACTTCGATCGCCGACGGCCCAAGCGCGATAACCTGCCATTGGCCCTCGGGCAGGCTGTCGGCGGTGCAAGCCCCGCCAACCCCCAACCATGCCGCAAGGACCAGGCCAGCGCGCATGGATCAGGCGCGCTCTGCGTATTCGAAGGTCTCGGTGTTGACGATGATGTCCTCGTCCTGCCCGACGAAGGGCGGCACCATGACCTTGACCCCGTTGTCCAGGATCGCCGGCTTGAACGAGTTTGCGGCGGTTTGACCTTTGACGACCGGCTCGGTCTCGACGATCTTGCAGGTGACCTTTTGCGGCAGCGAGACGTTCAGCGCCTCTTCGCCGTAGTATTCGATGGTCACCGTCATGCCGTCCTGAAGGAACGGGCGGCGATCGCCCAGAAGATCGGCGGGAAGTTCGATCTGTTCGAACGACTCGGTGTCCATGAAGGTCAGCATCCCGTCGGTTTCATAGAGAAACTGCTGGTCCTTCTGGTCAAGCCGCACCTGTTCGACCTTGTCGGCCGAGCGGAACCGCTCGTTCAGCTTGCGGCCGTCGCGCAGGTTCTTCAGCTCGACCTGAGCGAAGGCACCGCCTTTGCCAGGCTTGACGTGGCTGGCCTTGACCGCGACCCACAGGCCGCCGTCATGTTCCAACACGTTGCCGGGACGGATTTCGTTACCGTTGATCTTGGGCATGAGAAAACTCTTGAGAAAACGTTGAGAACGACTTGCCGATGCCTATATCTTGCGGGGTGGCTTGGTGCAAGCTTACCAGATACAGCGGAGAAATCCGAAAGATATGCACTCACTGCATGGCGGCCATGCGTGATATTGGTAGCGAATCACATCGATATCCCGTTAAAGAGGCGAACGCCAGAAAATGCAAGAGCAAGAATAAGGACGGTATTGGTATGTTCGACTCGGTGGACGGCACGGCGTACAACCACGAGCAAGGCCAGCGGGCGCGCAAGCTGTTCGCGGCGGTTGTACTGGCCGCATTGGA
>JAGRMK010000055.1:0-1964 GCA_020441345.1 Paracoccaceae bacterium | reverse complement strand
GAACAGATCGCCCGCTGGGCGCGGTCGCGCGATGGCCGCGAAGTGCTGACCTGTGCCGGCATCGACCCCAATGAGCGCGTTGTCTCGGGCCTGATGCAGTTCGTCGCGAATGGCGTGCGGACCTCGGTCGCGCTGTCGCGTGAAGAAAGCGAACGTCGCATGGCCGCCTCGCAGGCCGAAGCCGCGTGATCTGACGCCCCCTGAGCGGGGCGATTGCCAGGACGCAGACCCCACGCCCCCGGCGCGGGGTCTTTTTTGTCACGCCACGCTTTGCCCGGTCTCGTGCAGACGGGTCTCGTGCAACCAGGCTTCGACAAGATCGGCAGTCGCCTGCGGGTGACTGATCGGCAGCATGTGTCCTGCCCCCTCGACGACCGCGATACGGGCGTTCGGCAGTCGCCGCGACAAACCCTCGGCGGTGGCGCGAAACAGCGGCGCGGTGGCGGACCCGAGCAGGATCAGCACCGGCGGCGCAAACCCCTCCATCAGACCGGGCGCCAGCAAGTGACCGCTGTCGCCCAGAATCCCCGCATTGCCCGCTTCGTGCAGGCGGATCTGTGTCATCAGCAGGTCTTGCGCCGGCACCGGCAGGGTGTCGAAATCCGGCGACCCCGGATTCTGCGCCAGGAACAGCCGCACGGCCTGCGCCATATCACCGGTCGCAAGAGCCGCATCCATGGCGCGTTGCTCGACGAGATAGGCGGCGTATTCCGGCGTGCCTCGGGCGGCGGCAAAGAACACCGGTTCGATCAACACGAGGCCGCGCGCCGTGGCAGGATGGTGCAGGGCATGCCGCAAGACCGCGGCCCCGCCAAAAGAATGCCCGATCATCAGCGACGGCCGGGTCACGAAGCCGGTGATGAGTTCTGAAACCGCCGCGTGCAGATCCTGTGGCGGCGTGGGTGCCGTGCTGCGCCCATGCCCGGGCATATCGAACGCCAGCGCATCGACCGAAGTCTGCATGGCGTCCACCAGCCCCTGCCAGGCGCCGGAATGTCCCAGGAAACAATGCGCCATCAAAGTCGGCAGCGCCCCCGGCGTCCCGAACCGTCGGGTAAAGATCATCGCTCAGAATTCGCCGGACAAATGCCGGTCGAGATCGTCGATGCGGTCCTGGCCCCAGAATTTCTCCGTGCCGGTGATGAAGAACGGCACGCCGAACACCCCGGCCAGAATCGCGTGCTCCAGGTTTCGGGCATAGGTATCGGCCCCGGTCATCAGGCCCGACATCGTCAGATTGGCGCTGAACCCGGCATCAACAAGACAGGCCTGAATCACCTCGTCCTCGGCCACGTTCTGCTCATTGGCCCAGCAGGCGGCGCACAGCGATTGCACCAGCTTGTGCAGATCGCCACCGCCCGCCTCTTGCGCGGCGATGATCGCATAGGCGGCTGGCGCCGGATTGGTCGGGAAAAACGCCGGCTTCAGGGTCAGCGGCATGCCCAGTTTGGCAGACTGGCGGCGCAGCTCCTGAAAGCGATACTCCTGGCGGCTTTCATGCCGCTGTCCCAGCGGCAAGCCACCGGTGCGCGCGAACAGGGCCATCGGATCGACCGGCTTGTAGACCAGCGTCGCATCGTGCTTTGCCGCGACCTCGACCGGGCGGTTCCCGCACAGATAGGTCCAAGGCGAGACAACGCTCATGTAGTAGTCAATCTGTCGCATGGGGGGCTCACATTCGGGCGTCGGGTTTGCAAGACCCTAGCGGGGTGGTAAGCGGTGTCAACACCGCGAATCCCGCCCCCTGAGCCCCTGCCAAAGCCAGAGACCCCCATCATGACCGAACCCAAACTGATCGCCGGCAATGCCAACAAACCGCTGGCGCAGGCCATCGCCCGCCGCATGACGCTGCATCGCGGCAGCATGGTCAAGCCCGTTGACGCCCGTGTCGAGCGTTTCAACGATCAGGAGATCTTTGTCGAGGTCTACGAGAATGTCCGCGGCGAGGACATGTTCATCATCCA
>JAGRMK010000054.1 GCA_020441345.1 Paracoccaceae bacterium | reverse complement strand
GGTCGCAGAACATCCCCGCCGTGCGCATCTCCGAGGCGATGGGCCGCGAGCGCGTGCGCCAGGCGGCGAACGCCTTTGGCCTGCACTCGGATCTGGCCGAGGGGCCGGCGCTGGCGCTCGGCGCCTCCGAGGCGACGCTGCTCGACATGACCTCGGCCTATGCCGGGATCCTGAACGGCGGCAGCGCGGTGTCGCCCTATGGCTTCACCGCGCTGACGCTGGCGGGCGAAAGCACGCCTTTGATGCGGATTGGCAGCGGTATCGGCGAGCGGGTAATTTCCGAGGAGGCGGCGCATCGCCTGATCTGGATGATGTCGCAGGTGATCACCGCGCCGCATGGCACCGGGCGCCGCGCGGCTCTGCCGGACGGGCGTGAGGCGGCGGGCAAGACCGGCACCACGCAGGCGGCGCGCGATGCCTGGTTCATCGGCTTCACCGCCGACTACGTGGTCGGGGTCTGGATGGGCAACGACGACAACACGCCTTTGACCGGCGTGACCGGCGGCGGGTTGCCCGCCGAGATCTGGCGCGAAACCATGGTTCGCGTGCACCAGGGCACACCCATGCACCCGCTGCCGATGACCGTCCCGCGGCGCCCCGATCTGGAGCCTCCGACGACGCGCGGCACAGGCGCGCAAAGCGGTGCGCCGTCGCTGCAAGACTCGATCATGGGTGTGCTGAACGGAATTCTTGGCGGGAATTGATCACTTATCCTGCGGCGGTTGCAAGCCGGGCGGAATACGCCACGGGGCGACGCGCAGATAAAGTGTCGTGCCGTGTTCGGTCAGCATGTTCAACCGCCCCTGCGTGTCGACCACCAGCACGGCGTAATGGTCCCAGATCTGCTCTGCGTTCTGGCATATCAGATAGACATGGACGCCGTTCATCCCGTCCAAAGGCTGGGGGTTCTCCATCTGGCAGGTGCTGTCGGTGCGATAGATCACGGCATTGAGAATGTTCAATTCCGGGCAGCTGCTGAAGCCGGCGAAGTCACCGGACTCCAGGCATTCGGGCCGCGTGCCGTTGCCCCAGCCCCCGGCCAGCGACTCGGTTTGCGCCAGAGCCTGCGCCCCCGCTGCCAGCGTCAGCACACATGCCCCTGCCAGAACCCGGTTTGTCCGTCTCATGCCTAAGCCCTCCTGATCGCGGGAAATCCCGGACAAGCATGGACTGGCGCGTTCCGGCCGCCATGATCGACATCAAGCGACCGCCGATCGTCACGGCTATACGGTGTCTCAGGACAGGGCGCGCGGCTTATTTGCTTGGGGTTCCAGCCCCCGAGGGCTGCGTGTTCAGGCAGCGCGACAGGGTTTGCGCCAGGCCATCTTGAACAAGGATCAGGTGATCGGGGCCATCTTGCATGAACAGCGCACGATAGGTCCAGGTTTCGCCTTCCCCGCCACAGCTCATGTCGAACAGCAGCGCGCCCATGCCGCGCACCGGCACCGGGTCTCGCATGTCGCAACTGCTTTCCAGACCCTGCATCACGCCGTTTTCGATGCGCATCGCAAAGTTCTCAGAGTCGCGAAACAGCACACAGGCCGACGGATCGCCCGCGGTCCAGTCGCCGTTGAAATCGCTGGGCTGCACGGTTTGCGCTATCGCCGCGCCGGACATCAGCGCCATCGCCAGCCCTGCGCGCGCGATCATCCGGCGCTCCGCAGATCCTGGATCATGCGATCCAGATTGCCGCCGCGGCGCTCCAGCATGGTGCCGATTTCCTGACGTTCGGCGGCCAGAACGTTCACGCCTTCGATGATGATGTTGAAGAACCGGTTCGCGCCGCTGCGGTCGGAAACATGCCAGCGCACTTCGAACGGAGCTTCGCCGCGAAGGGTCATGGTCGTTTCGACCTCCCAGAAACTTTGCAGCGGATGCGCGTCGTTCACTTGTGCCGTGGCGCCGATGAAGCGACGGAATTGCCGACCGTATTTGCGCGCCAGATACCCGCCGAAAGCGTCGGTAAAGGCGCTCATCTGGCTGGCGCTGGCCGCGCGCGCGGGGGGGCCCAGCGCCGAACGTGCGATGATCGGCACGTCGCCATATTGCGAGAACAGGGTTTCGAACCGATCGAACATGCGCGCCTCGGACACCCCCGAGTTGATGATCGAATGCACATCCGCCATCACCCGATCAATCAGCGACCGGGCTTGTGCCTGGGTCATGGCCACCGAAGCGGTCGGCAGGGCTGCGGCGCATCCCAGCCCGGCCATACCGGCCAGGAACGCGCGACGGTCAGTCAAGAAAATCGGCATAAGGGTCGATGACCTCGTCCTCGTTTTCAATCCCCAGATGATAGCGCCTGGTCTGCAGATACAGAAGCCTTGCTTGAGCATAGGGGTCGGCGGTGTTGATCACATTCGCGTCGAGAATGTCGGAATATTCCGCGCTTTCGGCAAAGCGCCCGGCAAGCCGTGCTGCCGTGCTCCAGCGCAGTTCGGTCGGTGTCAGGACGAATCGCAACGGGTTGAGGGCCGCATCGACGATCTGACCGGCGGCGTCGCGTTCGGTTGTCGGCCCCAGAACCGGCAGCACCATATAGGCACCTTCGCCGACACCCCAGCGGTGCAGGGTTTCGCCAAAATCCGATCTGCGCCCGTGGATTCCCATCGCGCCGGCCGGATCGAACAGCCCGCCCAGGCCAAGGGTCGTGTTGACCACCAGCCGAATGGTGTTTTCGACGGCGCGGTCAGGCCGGATCTGCAACAGATCGTTCAGGATCGAGGACGGGACGCCAAGGTTCGCGCCGAAATTGCCGACCATCCGACGCAAAGGTGCAGAGCGCGGCGCCGCGACAGGCGTTTCCGCCGCCTCGGGGCTGGAATCCGCGGTATCGGCGTCAGAGTCTGCGGCCCCGGCATCCACGGGCGCGGTGTCACGAGAAAACATCCCGCTCAGCGCGAGGTTGGTATCGAACCATTCGCGATTGACCGCTTCATAGGGGTCGTTCGTGCCGCTCGGTATCGGGGCCAGGCCACATGCCGCCAATCCGCACAGCACCAGGGCCAGGCCGGCAAGTCTTGCGCTGCGAGGTGCCGTCACGGGGAACTCCTTGGTCATTTACCGAATGCTAGCGGATTGCTGCTTAAGGTTCACTTTACAGGCGGCGGCAGGGCGAACGCAACCGTGCCGCGCATTCGGTGCAAAAGGGCAGGGGGCGGTGTGACGACGGGTATCACCACGGGGCGGATCGGGCGCCAGGGCGGCTTGTGGCTTGCCGTGATGCTGTTCGGTGCGCTTATGAACCCGTTGATGCTGACCGGGCCGATTTTCATGCTGCAGGTTTATGACCGGGTGATCCCGTCGCGCTCGGGGCCGACGCTGGTGGTGATCTTTGTTCTCGCGGCCTTTCTTTATGCAATGATGGCCTTGCTCGATTCTGCGCGCGTGCGGATCATGGTGCGGATTGCCGCCCGGGTGCGTGCCTCGGTCGAACGCCCGCTGGCCGAAGTGCGGTTTCGTGCCTTGCTGCGCGAACCGGGACACCCGGTCGCGTTGGGCGCCTTGCGGGATCTCGATTCGGTGCATCGGGCGCTGGCCTCACCGGCGATGCTGGCGCTGCTCGATACGCCGTGGATGCTGGTTTTTTTCGGGTTCCTGTTGCTGCTGCATCCGGCGCTCGGGTTGTTGGCGCTGTCTGGCGGCCTCGTTCTGGTGGGGTTGGCGGTTTGGGGCCAATGGCGCAGCCGCGGCCCGACCGCCCGGGCGCAGCAGTCGACGCAGGCCGCGGACCGGGTGGCGCGCTCGCTCGATGGCGACGCCGATACCCTCGCCGCATTGGGGATGGAGGCGATCACCCTGACGCAATGGCAGGCGCGGCGCGGCGCGGCGCTGACGGCGATGCTGCAGGCGCAAGATTGCAGCGGTGTGGACGGGGCGGTCGCGCGCGCGTTTCGCATGCTGATGCAGTCCGCGATTCTGGCCCTGGGGGCGTGGCTGGTGCTTCAGGGGCATCTCTCGCCAGGTTTGATCATCGCGTCCTCGATCCTGATGGGGCGGGCGCTGGCTCCGGTGGAGCAACTGGCAACCCAATGGACAGAGTTGCGGGCCGCCATGGTTGCCTGGCGGCGGGTCGCGCACCTGCTTGCCAATGCGCCAGAGCCCGCAAGCCCCGCCAACCGGAACGGCAGGGCAGCGGGTCCGCTTTCGGTTCAGGGGCTGGTGGTCGCGCCGCGCGGCGGCGGGGCCCCGCTTTTGCGCATCAAGGGGTTCGAGGTGCCACCGGGCCGTGCCCTGGGGGTCATCGGTGCCAGCGGTTCGGGCAAGAGCACCCTGGCCAGGGTGTTGATCGGCGCGGTGCCCGCTGCCACCGGCGCAATGCGGCTGGGCGACGATCTGCTACCGATGCCGCCGCCGGTCGGCAATACCTTGGGGTATTTGCCGCAACGGATCGCCCTGCTCGAGGGCAGTATCGCCGATAACATTTCCCGGTTCGAGCCCGGCGCAACCCCGGCTGCGGTCGAAGCCGCAGCGCGTGCCGCGGGCGTGCATGACATGATCGTCGCGCTGCCCAAGGGCTATGGAACTTCGGTGACCGCGTCCGGCGGGCCGTTGTCGGGTGGGCAAGTGCAGCGAGTCGGGCTGGCGCGGGCCCTGTATGGGGCGCCGCAGCTGATGATCCTGGATGAGCCGAACGCGCATCTCGATGCCGAAGGGTCGGCGGCGCTGAACACCGCAATCCGGACGCTCAAGTCGCGCGGCGCGGTGGTTCTGGTCATGGCGCATCGGCCTGCGGCGATCACCGAATGCGACGATCTGCTGGTGCTCGATGACGGCGCTCAGGTTGCCTTTGGCCCACGTGAGCGGGTGTTGCGCGACATGGTGCGCAACCACACCGCTCTTGTGTCGCCTGCGGCGGGGGCGCGACGATGAACACAACCACCCGAACCCGGATCGACGGGATCACCGCACGCGGGCCGCTTGTGCTGGGTATGGTGACCACGATGGCTTTGGTCGGCGGTTTCCTGGTCTGGGCGGCAACGGTGCCGATCGATGGTGCCGTTCTGGCCGCCGGCGAGGTTGATGCCACGCCACAGCGGCACCTTGTCCAGCACACCGAAGGCGGCATCGTTGCACAACTTGCTGTCCGCGAAGGGCAGTCCGTGGCCGCCGGGGACTTGCTTCTGCGCCTCGATGGCGGGGTGCTGGACCAGGAATGGGCGCTGGTCTCGTCGCAGCTGGTCGAAGTTCATGCGCGCCGGCATCGCCTGATGGCAGAGCGGGCCGGAGCGCCCCGGTTCTCTCCGCCCGCGCTTGCAGAGCCCGACCCGGCCCGGCAGGCCGCACTGGCCGCGCAAGGGCGGCTGTTCGATGCACGGCTGGAAACCTTGCAAAGGCAGGTGGCGCAACTCGCGCAGCGGCGCCTGCAGATCGGCGCACAGCTTCAGGGGTTGGCAACCCAGCAACAGGCGCTGGACCGTGAAGCCGCACTTCTTGAGCGCGATCTTGTTGCACAACGCGCGCTTCAAGACCGTGGGTTGACCCCTGCCTCGCGGGTGGCGGTGCTCGAGCGCGAGGTCGCGCGGATTGACGGGAGCCGGGCCGCTCTGTCGGTGCGCATCGCGGAATTGCGCGGGCAGACTGCCGAGATCGGGTTGCAGATCGAAACGCTGCAGGCCGGTCGGCGCGAGGACGCCGAGGTGCAGCTGTCCGAGACCGCCGCGCAGCTCCTGGAGTTGACGACACGGCAGGGCATGCTGTCCGCGCGTCGTGTTCATCTGACGCTGCGCGCTCCGGTTGCAGGGCTGGTTTACGGGCTTGCCGCCCTGGCACCCGGAGCCGTGCTGCGCCCGGCCGAAACGGCGATGGAGGTTGTCAGCCAGACGAACACGCCGGTGCTGGCGCTGCATGTGCGGCCCCAGGACATCGACCATGTGCACCTGGGCCAGGCTGCGACGATCCACGTGACCACGTTGTCCCGCGCCCTGCCCGAACTGACGGCCTACGTTACCGCCATCTCCGCAGCCCCGTTCACGACCGACCGCACCGGTGAACGATACTATCGTGTCGATGCGATGCTGACGCCCGAATCGCTGGCGCAGGTGCCGCAGAACGCGCTGTTGCCGGGGCTCTCGGTGCAGGCCTTTCTGGCGACCGGTGCGCGCACGCCGCTGGGGTATCTGGTCGCGCCGATCCTCGACCAACTCAACCGCGCCCTGCGCGAGCCGTGACCAAGGGGGGCGAAACCCGGAAATGCGGGGCTTTTCGTCCCGGATCAAACGTGCTTTCCTTGCCGCAAAGAACCAGGAGGTCGCCGATGCCGCACGCTCTCGAAACCCGTCTTGCCGAATTGGGCCTGACGCTGCCGGACGCGCCCACCCCGGCGGCCAATTACGTGCCCTGGGTGATCAGCGGCAAGCAGGTCTTTGTATCCGGGCAGATCAGCCAGAATCAGGGCGGCTTGATTCGCGGAAAGCTGGGGTCCGATCTGAGCACCGAACAAGGGGCAGAAGCCGCGCAGACCTGCGCTTTGTCGCTTCTGGCGCAACTGCGTGCGGCGGTCGATGGCGATCTGTCGCGGCTGAAGCGCGTCGTGAAGCTGGTCGGTTTCGTGAATTGCACCCCTGATTTCACCGATCAGCCCAAGGTCATCAACGGCGCCTCTGATCTCATGGTTGCGCTTTTGGGGGACGCCGGGCGGCATGCGCGGTCTGCGGTTGGTGCGCCGTCGTTGCCGCTGGGTGTCGCCGTCGAAATCGAGGCCGTGTTCGAGCTGACCTGATGCGCCCCTCGCTGGATCCGACTTTTCTGAGCGTTCCACTGGCGCATCGCGCGCTGCACGATCTGACCGCGCATCGCCCCGAGAACTCGCTTCCTGCGGTGCGCGCGGCGATCGAGCATGGCTATGGAATCGAGATCGATCTGCAACCCAGTGCGGATGGCGTGGCGATGGTGTTCCATGACGACGATCTGGACCGCCTGACCTTTGACACGGGCCCGGTCAAGGCGCGCAGCGTTGCCGAATTGCAGCGCATCCGCGTCCGTGACAGCCGCGAACCGATCCCGACCCTGCGTCAGGTTCTGGCCGAGGTGGCGGGACAGGTGCCGCTGCTGATCGAACTCAAGGACCAGTCGGGTCGGATGGGTCCGACCGACGGGGCGCTGGAACGGGCCACCGCGCAGGCTTTGGCCGACTATGACGGGCCGGTCGCGGTCATGTCGTTCAACCCCGCCTCGGTCGCCTGGATGGCGCAGCTTGTACCCGGCGTGGCGCGGGGCCTAACGACCTATGCCTTTCCCGCCAGCGATTTTCCGGCTGACGCGGGCCCCGATGCAGAGGCCCGGCGCGCGGCACTGGCCGGGATCGCCGATTACGACCGCGTCGGTGCCTCGTTCCTTTCGCATGACTGGCGTGACCTGTCGCGCCCCCGAGTCGGGGCACTCAAGGCACGGGGCGCGGCGGTGCTGTGCTGGACGATTCGTTCGCCCGAGGACGAGGCCATCGCCCGCCGCGTCGCGCAGAACATCACATTCGAGCGGTATTTCGCTGCGCACCCTTGATCTGTGACGCCGCGCAAACAGCTTATCGTCAAAACAAGAGGCCAGCCGGTGCAGATCGAAGTAGTCGATGCCATCGCAGACATCGACCCCGCCGCGTGGGATGCGCTGGCGGGCGGTGCCGGAGCGCGCCCTGTCGATCCCTTCACCACGCACCGCTTCCTGAACGCGCTGGAGGTTTCGGGCTCTGTCGGGCCAGGCACCGGATGGGAGGCCAAACATCTTGTCATCCGGCAGGACGGTCGCCTGCTGGCCGCGATGCCGTTGTATGCGAAAAGCCACAGTCAGGGCGAATACATCTTTGATCACGCTTTTGCCGAAGCTTGGCAGCGCGCGGGCGGCGCGTATTATCCGAAACTGCAATCGGCCGTGCCCTTTACCCCGGCGACGGGCCAGCGCCTGCTGGGGCCGCGTGAAACCTGGCCGCTACTGCTGCGCGCCCTGCGCGACATCACCGCCAACAACGGGTTGTCATCGGCGCATCTGACCTTCTGCACCGGGCCCGAGGCCGAGCTGGGCCAGGCCGAAGGCTATTTGCATCGCGTAACGCAGCAGTTTCATTGGGAAAACGACGGCTATGCCGATTTCGACGGGTTCCTGTCTGCGCTATCCTCGCGCAAGCGAAAGACCATCCGCCGCGAGCGCAAGCAGGCGCAAGCCTTTGGAGGCGAGATTCGGGTCCTGACCGGAGACGCGCTTCGGCCCGAACACTGGGATGCCTTCTGGCGTTTCTACCAGGACACCGGCAGCCGCAAATGGGGGCGCCCCTATCTGACGCGCGCGTTCTTCGATCAGGTGCAGGAGGGGCTGCGCGACGATACCCTGCTGGTGCTGGCAGAGCGCGACGGGCAGCCAGTGGCCGGGGCGCTGAATTTCATCGGCCGCGACACGTTGTTCGGGCGGTATTGGGGCTGCACCGAGGATCACCCCTGCCTGCATTTCGAACTGTGCTATTATCAGGCGATCGACTGGGC
>JAGRMK010000537.1 GCA_020441345.1 Paracoccaceae bacterium | reverse complement strand
AGATCGACGCCAACCTGCGCGGCGCGATCTCGGCAGAGCTGCCCGATCGCGTCCCGAGCTATTTCTTTCTCGACATCCAGCCCGGCCAGATCGAAGAATTCACGGCCCGACTGCACGCCACCGAGGGTGTGGCCGACATCGACACAGCCCCGCAATTGCGGGGCGTGATCAGCCAGATCAACGACCGCCCGGCGCGCGAATACGGCAACCATTGGGTTCTGCGCGGCGACCGGGGCGTGACCTATGCCGCCGATCAGGGCAACATGACGCTGACCGAAGGCGCCTGGTGGCCAGAAGATTACGATGGCCCGCCGCTGATCTCGTTCGGGGCAGAGGAAGGCATGGAACTGGGTCTTTCGCTGGGCGATACGATCACCGTCAACGTGCTGGGCCGGGACATTACCGGGACCATCGCGAATTTCCGCGAGCTCGATTTCCGCACCGGCGGCATCGGCTTCGTGATGACCTTCAACCCGGGTGCCTTCGCCGGCGCGCCGCATACGTTCATCGCCACCGTGCACGCCGAAGAGGCGGTCGAAGGGCAGCTCTTGCGTGACCTCGGAACCGCCTTTCCCAATGTGACCGCGATCCCGATCCGCGAGGCGGCGGAACGCATCGGCGAAGCCTTTGCCGCACTCGCCGCCGCGACCTCGATGGCGGCGCTGGCGACGCTGGCCACCGGGTTCGTGGTGCTGATCGGCGCCGCCGCCGCGGGCGAACGCGCGCGGGTGTTCGAGGCGGCGGTGCTCAAGACGCTGGGCGCGACCCGCGGGCGCATCCTGGCCAGTTTTGCGCTGCGATCGGCGTTGATGGGGGTGGCCGCCGGATTGGTGGCAATCGCGGCGGGGGCTCTGTCGGCCTGGACAATACTGACGCAGGTGATGGAACTTCCCTATGACTTTGCGCCGGTCTCGGCCTTGCTGATCGTTGCGGGGGGGGTGCTGGCGGTGATGGCTGCCGGGTTGGCTTTTGCCCTCAGGCCGCTGGCGGCGCGCCCGGCAGGGGTGCTTCGCGCACAAGAATAGGCACGATCAGGGGGGCGTTGCCCCCCTCTTCGTCTGCGCCGAGTTCATGATGGCTTTCAGAAGATTTGATAGCGGCTGAAATATTTTGCAAGCTAAATCAGTGGTTTGCAAATAGGCTTTTGCAAAAGGTTTGATGCCGTTCTGGCGGTTTTGGGGCTGATAACGGGTTTGACAGCAATTCTTGCAGAAAATTTGTCAATGTTTCCAATGGGGATGGGGCGCAGGGTGTGCGCGAATTTACGCACACTTTTCGACGACTAAGAATCGAGAAGGCCATACCCCCGAAGCCTCTCACGGTCGCGCTCAATTGCCATGTCTCCTGCTTCGATATCTTCGTGCAGCAACAGCGCAAAAGCGGTTTGGACGGGCATTTCCCGATCTTCCAGACGTGCAGAAAGATCAACCTGAGCGTCTCTCATGAACGGCCAGAAAGCGGGGAACACCTTCCTGAAGGTATCAAACTGCTGGCGATAGCTTCCAGTTTCGACCGAACCACGAAGCGCACGACCAAGTCGGAACACCGCGAGTTCGAATGCCTGTTCTTCCTATTCCCCCCAGCGAAGCGGCGGGGTCAATACCGATTGATGGTTCTCACCTTCAAGTATCGGGACATACCTACGTGGAACATTGCCGCGAGACCGCCAAGCTGAGACGGTTCGCTTGTCCACTCCAAGAATGCCAGCCAAGTCTGCATCCTTTTCCGCTCGGAAGTGTTCTTTCAAACGATTGACAAGTTCTTGGACGCCTTCCATCACGACCCCTTGACCGACTACCGCAGTCTGCAAAAAGTCCACATACAGACCAATTGGACCGCATGCGTCATGGCGAAACATGCACCATCCCCTCACCTACTTAACGAAGTGCGCGCGCATCTGATCCTGCGCGGTTTGTCCTTTTCCGCGTAGTGCCGAAAAACAAACATGAAGCGTCACAACGTTGCGTCGGCGCTATCGGATACCGGCGCGAAGATCGCCTGGCATGAGGTTTCAACGATGATCGACAAACGCC
>JAGRMK010000536.1 GCA_020441345.1 Paracoccaceae bacterium | reverse complement strand
CAAGCAGATCCTTGATCACCTGAAGCACAAAGCCGAAACCAGCGGGACCAGGGCGTTACCCGAAAGCCGGGCGCCACCGGCTGAGCTGCTCCTGGGTCTGTTTGACTGACGAGCCTGAAGGCCAACGATACCAATCAAAATGCTGCGTTCACAGCGCCGCGGCAGGGATCCGCCGTGCTGGTTGTCGGAAAAGGAGCCGCTAGTGGGAAAGAGGAGGGTAAATTTTCAGCGTTGCTGGCTCCCCGTCAGCCGGATTGGGTTGCATCGCAGGGGTGTCGAAAGAGTCAACTGCGGTCCAAAGCTGTTGACTTGGGTGAAAAGGGCGTTTATTCTTCCTATACGTGGGGACGCGAGATGGGACGCGAGGCGATCGATCTCTATACGCAGGTCAAATCTGTGGCCATGCGTCTCTAACCCGACATAGCCGACCAGAGATCATCAACGGGCCGCTGCCGCAGCGGCCCGCAGAAAAAGTGCACACCATTGACAGGAGGATGTAATGGGAAAGATGAAAGCTTCGATCCTTGACGGCGTGCGATCCATCGCACGCGTGGAACAGGTCGACATTCCGGAGATCGGACCTGATGACGCCCTGATCAAGGTAGTAGCTTCAGGCATTTGCCGCAGTGACTGGCATCTGTGGAATGGCGACTGGGCCTGGTTCGGTCAGAAGCTGTTCGCAACCCTTGGCCACGAGATCGGTGGCGTGGTCGAGGCCGTCGGTTCGAATGTCAAGAACATCAAGACAGGCATGCGGGTTACTATCCCGTTCAATCTGGCCTGTGGTTCCTGCCCCTATTGCCGCAAGGGCCGGCAAAATCTCTGTGACT
Source organism: Paracoccaceae bacterium (assembly GCA_020441345.1). Lineage (GTDB taxonomy): Bacteria > Pseudomonadota > Alphaproteobacteria > Rhodobacterales > Rhodobacteraceae > Pararhodobacter. The sequence goes on along the minus strand of JAGRMK010000536.1, from coordinate 823 downwards.
ACCAGCAGGTTCCAAATTCATTGCCGGGGTCGGGTGGCTGGGCCGAATATATGCGTGCTCCAAATGCCGACATGAACTGCATCGAACTGCCCGAAGGCGTTGACGAACTCTCTGCGGCCGCGCTTGGCTGCCGGTTTATGACGGCGTGGCGCGCTGTTCAAAGTCAGGGCGCGGTGCGAGGCGGGGAGACGGTTGCAGTCTTCGGATGCGGAGGTGTCGGGCAGGCGGCGGTCGAGATTGCGGCAGTGCTCGGAGCCCGCGTCATCGCGGTAGATGTGGACGACCGCAAACTTGCCAAGATGAAGGATCTCGGTGCGGACGCCGTTGTGAATTCCGGAGGCCTCTCCGGCGAGGAAGCAGCCCTGAAGGTCAAGGCGATCACCGACGGTGGCGTCGGAGCAGACCTTGCCGTTGATGCGCTCGGCATCCGCAACACGATGATCGGTGCGCTTATGAGCCTTCGCAAGGGCGGTCGGCTGGCGCAGGTCGGGCTGACCTCTCAGGCAGAGCAGGGCATGGTCGCATTGCCGACCGATCTGATCGTCGTCAACGAATGGGAAATCAGAGGCTCGCTCGGCAATCCACAGGGCGGCTACCGCGACCTGCTTGCCATGGTGGCGCGCGGCAAGCTGAACCCCACGCGGCTGGTGTCGGAGCAGGTCAGGCTTTCCGATGTCGCACGGGTTCTGGACGACATGGATAATTTCCGCACCGACGGCTACGTGGTCATCACCGACTTCAACTGACGCCGGCGTCTCTCTGCTTCTTGCAGATGTCCGGCCCGCTCCAGCGGGCCGGACGGCAAGGCTTTCGGTTGCTCCTT